>JAQCGA010000310.1 GCA_027619145.1 bacterium
CAATATAATCAAATGCCCCATCCCGCATGGCCTCCACGGCACCCTCAATACTGCCATATGCAGTAATCAGAATCAGGGGAACATTCGGGTCGATTTTCCGTACTGCGTGTAACACATCCAGCCCGGTACCGCCGGGCATCCGGTAGTCAGTCAATACCAGATCCACCTGCTGCTTTTCAAAAATCGAGACCCCCTCTTCCGCATTCGATGCCAGCTCAACCCGGAACCCCTTTTTCAAGAGAAAGCCCGCAAGCACCGTCTGCTGAGACTCCTCATCTTCAATCAGCAGAATCGTCTCTTTCACCTTCACGCCCCTCCGGAAGCAAAATTCGAAACGTCGTCCCTTCTCCCACACGGCTTTCCACCTCTACCTTACCCCCATGTTCGGTTACAATACGCTCCACCATGCTCAACCCCAGACCCGTACCTTCGTCTTTCGTCGTAAAATACGGATCGAAAATTCGCTTCATTGTCGAAACATCCATGCCTGCACCGGTATCGGACACCCGCAGTTCAGCCCAATCCCCATCCACGCTTTTCTCTACTTCCGACACCGCTGCAGACAAGAACCGGGAAGATACCGTAATCGTTCCACCTGCGGGCGTGGCGTCAATGGCATTGATTAGCAGATTCAATACAGCCTGTGCAAGCTGTTCCCTGTCCGCTGTGATTGGCCGGTGAAGATTCAGATCCAGCCTGATCCCCAGTTCTTTTGCCGCCAGCTTTCCACCCACCACCGTTGCCATCTCTTCCAACAGAACATCTATACCCAATGGCTTTGGATTCAATCGGGGCGGCCGAGCAAACTTCAAAAACTGCTCCACGATCCTGTTGGCCCGTTCGATCTCCAGGTCAATAATTCGGACCAGTTCCTGGTATTCATCCTGGTTTTCAACAGGTGTAAACTCCTCTCCAAACCGCTGAACCGTCATTCCCACCGCATTGAGCGGGTTGCGGATCTCGTGGGCAACGCCTGCGGCCAGCTCTCCCATCGCCGCCAGGCGCTCCCTGCGCCCGGCCTCTTCTTCCAACTTTTTTTGCTGTGTCAGATCCTTAATCACGGCAATGCAGGACTCCACCTCTCCTGCCTCGTCCCGGAGAATCGACGTACTGATCGAAAGCACAAGTGTCTTGTTTCTGCGTGTCTCATAGCGGCACTCTATGTCCGTGAGTTCTTCTCCACTCTGGAGTGTTCTTTCCAGCACCGGTGTCTGGTCCTGAACAATCTCCCCGCAACTTCGCCCCAGCGCGTCTCCCGCAGAGTACCCGAAAATCCGTTCCGCCGCCCGGTTGAACGTCGTAATCTTTCCCGCCCGATCCACAACAACCACGCCGTCCGCCATATGCTCGAGCACATCGCCCGTATAGGTCCGGATCTGTCGGTACGCCCGGCTGACCAGGTCATAATTCTGTTTCAAGAACAGAAAATTGAACAGAACCACACCTGCAACCAGCAGACCGGCCGACATCCAGAGCAACCGGGTCCGCCCACGGGCTTCAACGGCCCTCAACGCGTCTAAGTGGAGGCCGATCCGGAGCAACCCGGAAGGAACGCCATTCAGAACGAATGGTTGAACCGTTTCAAAAACATCCTGCTCTACAAAGGCCGTCATCCGGCTGTCTTCAGTTCCCGTATCCAGCACCTTCTTCAGAAAAGGATCCATCTGAATGCTGGACATCCGGCTCACACCCCCGGAAGCCGCCAGGATACCCGCTTCATCCTGCAACACCACATAGGCCACCCCGGATTTCGTCCCAATATCCTGGATCAGCCTCCCCACACCAACACGGCGTCGGACACCCAGCATCCGCCCGGCATCCCCCCGAACAATAACTGCACCGCCCCGGCTCCGAACAATACCAACCGCATAGCCGTCCCGCCCCACTTCTCCCGTTTTGAACCCGGACATCAAGACGTTGTTCGGCCCACCCAGCAACCTGCTCACAAACGCCGACGAAGCCCCACTGCCGTGCGGAGCGCTCGAAAAAATACGCTCTCCCCGAGGTGAATAAATCTCAATTCCCACCACACCCGCTTCTCGTGCAATCCCCTGCAAAACCTCCTGCGACAGTTCTCCCTGTACATCCAGCCGGTCCACGAAACGAGCACTGCTCTCCAGTCGACGGGCCACCTCGTCTTCAATCTCCTCACCAGCATACACCATATTCTCTGCACTCTGGGCAACCGCCTGGGCAAGGGACGTTGCCTGATAACGCACCATCTGGAGAATGGCTTCTCGATCCCTGGCCTGCTCGTAAAACGACGAACCAAAAACCAGAACCGCCAGCAGTCCCGCCACCAGCAGAATGTACCGGGGCTGAACAACCCACCGGTGCTGGGAGCCTGTCACAGAATAGCGGTCCATCTGTAGATTCATCCTGCACATCTCCTGAAGCGTTGAGCTTTCCGTTGGTCGGCTGCAACTGGTCCGAAGTACTCAAACGCCTGGCAGAAGGAGTACACAGAGCGCCTCCCTCCGCCAGGCTGATTTTCATGTGATCGCGAAATTCAGAAATAAACTACTTCTTCGCCGCTGAAACCGTCTCAACCGCAATCCCTTTCAGACCGCCTTTGGTGCTGACTTTACCCACGACATCAACGCGCTTGCCGATGTATGACAACACCTTCTCATTCGGGTTGCCGTGTCCTTCCGGAAAAACCAGGTAAATCTGTCCGGACTTTTCATCCAGGATACCAAGCGGGGACCCCTTGTCGGCGCAGAACTCCGCGCACTTGATATGCTTTTCACCCCGGGCGTCCATCCGCACATAACAAACCACATCGATCACTTCTCCTACAATATGCGCCTTCTCTTCCTGCATTTGTGCGTGCCCCTGCTTCCCGTGCTCGTGTCCTTCTTCAGCCCACGCAGATGCAGTCCAGAGAACCAGCCCAATACTTGCGGCCCATATAACAGCTTTAAACGTTGACATGTATTGCTCCTCTAAAAAAGTGTACCTCACCGAATGAACATAGGCTCTGTATGTCCGTGATCGACCTTGCTACTCACTTCCTACTGGTCAAAATGAAATAGAAATTCACTGCGCGTAGCATAAATCGCTTGAGCATATCATGGAAAAACAAAATAAAAATAGGGAATTTGCCCATCCCGTTCAGGAGTAGGCAGAGAGGTGTTGCGGAGGGAAATCTAAATCAGAAAAGACGTATGGATAAGGTACAGCGAGGGTGAAACTTTGGAAACGGAAAGATCCTGGGCGATCTCTCGTTGAATGGAAGCATCTTGCAAAAACGTGGAAAAAAGAGGCTCGATGCCCGCATACAACCCAGGCACCGGGAGTTGGACCACCGCTACAGGAAGAATTGGAGACACATCTGCATCTGCCTGCTGCACCTCCGGCTGTTCGCTGCAACAGCAAGCCGCTTTCTCCTGCACAGCATGACAGGCCATTGCTTCTTCCGCTGGCATCCAACACAGGCAGTGTGGAAGCAGCAGAGCGGTAAACAGGCACAAGATAGAAAAAATACGGATCACAGGCAAAACCCTGTATGAAATGAAATCTGCTTTGAAATTCATGTCTTACTGAAATAGAACACAATCAGAGCCAAATGTCAAGCCTTGCCCTGAACAATTTACCTGAACCGTTCTACCATTACTCGGTACCGAAAATCGAAAATCGCCTCCAGCTTACGCCTCACCAGGAAACGATCCACCAAACCGGAAAAAGGCCCGAAGCGCAGCCCATAATGCACCACATCTTCCATTTCTGTCCCGCCATCCACCTCCCGAAATCGGTGCTCGTGATGCCAAAATTTATACGGCCCGAACCGCTGTTCATCTACAAAAAAATACGGCTCCTCAACGTGTGTAATCTCCGTCACCCACCGCACCGGAATCCCTACTAGTGGCCGGATGCGATACGCCACAATCAGCCCAGGATACACCTGCTCCGGCAATTCGGATTCCACAACAAAATCCAGACCTGGTGGCGTAATCTCCCGCAGATTTCCAGGATTCGAGAAAAAATCCCACGCCTCTCGAACGGATATTGGCAACCGTTGGGTTCTGCTCAGGCTGAAAAGCTTCATAAGCGCACCCTTCAGAAATCACTTTCGCGGAACCAAAGCAGACATATATTGGTTTTATCGTCTTCCATTCGCGTAACAATCGTCCTGATCGTTCCAGCAGAGGCCGAGCAGGCACGGGGGCCTGCTCCTACGGAAAATCGGGGAGATTACGATCCACCTTTAAAACGGGCGAACACAAGGTTCGCCCCAACAAATATTACACAACGTACCACGGGAACCTGAGCGGATCACGATCCGCCCCAACAAATATTACACAACGTACCACGGGAACCTGGGCGGATCACGATCCGCCCCAACAAATATTACCCCAACGCACAACGAGAACCCGGGCGGATCACGATCCGCCCCAACATCCAATTTTATCTTCAGGAGGCATTCCATGAAAAAACGTCCCTTTACCAGCCCCAGAGGCAACAACCCTAAATTCCCATATTCCCAGTGCATCATCTACGGCGACCTCATTTTTGTCTCCGCGCAACCACCGGTAGATCCCAAAACCGACAAACCCGTGGGCGGCGACATCCAGAACCAGACCCGTCAGGTTCTCAATAATGTAGCCGGTATCCTGGAAGACGCCGGCACCTCGTTGGACAACGTGCTCAAAGTCACCGCCGTCCTCAAAGACCGCTCCCACTTTGCGGGCTTCAACGCAGCGTACGCCGAATTCTTTGCAGATAATCCACCGGCCCGCACCACCCTCTACTCGGACACAGGCACCAACCTGGTCACCATCGACTTCATTGCAGGCATGGAATAAGATCCTGGCAACCGGGGCCTTATTCTTTTCGCAAACGCCGCTTCTCTGCCAGTTTCGCACCCAGTGTTAACGTCTGCAACATATTCGCCTCGTTGGCGATTCCCTTTCCGGCAATATCAAACGCCGTTCCGTGATCCACAGACACCCGGACAATGGGCAGACCCAGCGTCACATTGACCGCTTTGTCAAACGCCACCAACTTCACTGGCCCGTGTCCCTGATCGTGGTACATGGCCACCACCCCGTCAAACAACCTATCGTACGCCTTAAAAAACACCGTATCCGCCGGGAGCGGCCCGATTGCATTCCAGCCCCTCTTCTGAGCTGCTTTCACTGCAGGCACAATCACATCCGCATCCTCATTGCCGAACAACCTGGACTCTCCTGCGTGCGGATTCAACCCGCACACGGCAATCTTCGGCTCTGGCCGGTCCATATCCACCAGCGCCCGCCCGAGCAGTTCAATCGTATCCAGCACCAGCTCCTCCGTCAACCTCCCCGGTACGTCCCGCAACGCTACATGACCCGTTACATGCGCCACGTTCAGTCGCTCGCAAGCAAGCATCAGCCGCACATCGTACCCACCTGCCCGCTCGGCCAGCAGTTCCGTATGCCCCGCATACCTGAAACCCGCCCGATTCATCGCCTCCTTATTCAACGGCGCCGTTACAATTCCATCAATCCGATTCGCGAGTGCCCAATCTACAGCCTTCA
>JAQCGA010000311.1 GCA_027619145.1 bacterium
GCCGGTTGGGCGACCCGGAAGCGCAGGTGGTGTTGCCGCTGTTAAAGACGGATCTTGTGGATATTCTGGAAGCGGTGTGTACTGGTACGGTAAAAGATCTGAAGCTGGAGATTGACGACCGGGCTGCAACCTGTGTGGTGGTGGCTTCCGGTGGGTATCCGGGAGGGTATGGAAAAGGATATCCGATTTCTGGAATTGAAGCGGCTGAGGCTCTGGGGGAAGTTGTGGTGTTTCACGCGGGGACTGCACAGAAGGACGGAGCGGCAGTGACCCAGGGGGGCCGGGTGCTGGGCGTAACGGCGGTGGGAGAAGATATTCGTTCGTCGATTGACCTGGCATACCGGGCTGTGGAGAAGATTTCGTTTGAGAAGATGTACTTTCGGAAGGATATTGGACACCGGGCACTGGCACGGCTGTAGCCCCTCACCTGGCTGGGGGATGAAGGCTCGGAGATTCCAACATAAGGAGCGCAATATGATCCTCAAACAGTACTACCTGGGATGCCTGGCGCATGCCTCGTACCTCCTGGGGGATGAGGTAACGGGTACTGGTGTCGTGGTGGATCCACAGCGCGATGTAGACCAGTACATGAAGGATGCTGCCCAGTACGGATTAGAGGTCCGCCACGTTTTTCTTACCCATTTTCATGCGGACTTCCTGGCGGGCCACCTGGAATTGCGGGACAGGGCCGGGGCGCAGATTCATTTGGGTGTGCAGGCGAAGGCAGAATATGCGTTTGTCGGAATGAAGGACGGACAGAGCCTGACCTTTGGGAAAATGCGCCTCCAGGTGCTGGAGACGCCCGGGCATTCGCCGGAGTCGATCTCAATTCTGGTATTCGACCTGGGAAAAGATGAACAGAATCCCCACGCCGTCCTAACGGGCGATACCCTGTTTATTGGGGATGTAGGCCGCCCGGACCTGCGGGTTTCTCTGGGCTGGACAGCCGAAGAGCTGGGCGGGATGTTGTACGATTCGCTACACGAAAAATTGCTCAAATTGCCGGATGAGACACTTGTTTACCCAACCCATGGCGCAGGATCCATGTGTGGTAAAAACCTGAGCAAAGATACGGTCTCAACGCTGGGTGTACAGCGCCAGTATAATTATGCTCTCCAACCTATGGACCGGGAGGAATTTATAAGGATCGTGACGGCAGACCAGCCGGATGCACCGGATTATTTTACGTATGATGCGATCCTGAATACAAAGGAACACCCAACGCTGGAGCAGGCGCTGGAGCGGTCGTTGCGTCCTCTGGCGCTGGATGAGGTGTTGCACCTGGAAAGCGAGGGTGCCCAGTTGCTGGATGTTCGCGAAACGGCGGAGTTCGAGGGCGCGTACCTGGCGGGCTGTTTGAACATTGGGCTGGACGGCCGGTATGCTACGTGGGCGGGTACTCTGCTGGACCCGGAGGTCTCTGTCGTGATTGTTGCCGAACCTGGGCGTGAGGTAGAGGCGGAGACCCGGCTGGGTCGAATTGGTTTCGACCGGATCGCGGGATATTTGATGGGAGGCATGCAGGCGCTCGAAAACCGTTCGGACCTGGTCCGACACACGGAGCGGATCACCGCCGCTACGCTTGCCGAGCAGCTTTCTTCTACTACCGGTCCAATGGTGCTGGATGTGAGCACAAATAAGGAATGGGGGGAGAAACGAATTCCCGGGAGTGTGAACATTCCGCTAAACCGTTTGAAAGACCGCATGGCCGAGGTGCCGAATGACCGTACGGTGGTGGTGCATTGCGCCAGCGGGTACCGGTCATCGATTGCCGCGAGTCTGCTGGCTTTGAATGGGCACGAGCATACGGTTTCTCTGGTAGGCGGTCTTTCCGCGTGGGAGGTGGCCGGTCTGGAGACGGAGAGTGGCGAACGTTGAAGCATAATAAACGCACTGAAGCGCGGGTGTTTACACGAACGTCCGCAGTATCTGAAAGGGGAGGTATTTGATGGCGGATCCAGTGGTTGGCATTGTGATGGGGAGCAAGTCCGACGAACCTGTGATGCAGAAGGCTGTGGCAATTCTGGATGAGCTGGGCGTGTCCCACGAGTGGAAGGTTTCTTCGGCGCACCGGAACCCGGATCAGACGGCAGAATATGCGCGTACGGCAGAAAAACGTGGGTTGAAGGTGTTGATTGCGGGTGCGGGTCTGGCTGCAGCTCTGCCGGGTGTGCTGGCGGCGCATACGGTTTTGCCGGTGATTGGCGTGCCGATTGCGTCTGGGGCACTGAATGGAGTGGATGCGCTCTACGCGATTGTACAGATGCCACCAGGTGTGCCAGTGGCGTGTGTAGGTATTGACAATGCGCGAAATGCTGCGGTGCTGGCGGCACAGATTCTGGCCCAGACGGATAAAGGGATCAAAAAGAACCTGGAGGCGTATAAGAAAAAACAGGCTGGTGGATAAGTCGTTGCGTTGCGGTTTATCCTGCCGGAGATCTCCCACCTTTCCCCTGGATTTCCTCTATGAGTCAAAATCCTTTTTTTGAAGATGTACGTCCGGTTCCCCATTTACATTCGCCGGCCCTGTCTCCGGATGGCGGCCGGCTGTTTTTTGTGTACTCGGGTGATATCTGGTCCGTCTCCGCTGGAGGTGGCGAAGCGTACCAGATCACGTCCCATGTGGGATATGACCGTGCACCCCGGTTCAGCCCGGATGGGCGGCAGGTTGTATTTGAGTCCAATAGGACCGGGAATGGGGATCTGTATGTGCTGGATCTGGAATCCGGGGATGTGCGCAGGTTGACGCATTTTGGTGGAGGGGATGCTCTGGGGGACTGGTCTCCGGACGGTGCGTGGCTCTATTTTTCTTCCAGGAGAGATGGGCTCAGCGGCGGGATTTTCAAGGTGCCGGTACAGGGAGGCACGCCGATTGAGGTGGTGTGCGATCCAAGAGAAGCGCATAGCCAACCGGTGCTGTCGCCAGATGGGAAAACGCTGGCGCTGGTGAACGATGGCACGCCGCTTTGGCGGAAGGGGCCGCACCCGGCGCTGGCGTCGTCCATCTGGACGGTGAGCGAGGCGGCAGGCAGTACGGACTATCGCAGGGTGACTACCTATGCGGGGCGGAACAACAATCCGATGTGGGCACCAGATGGAAAGACGATTTATTTTATTTCGGATGAGGGCGGAACCGAGAATATTTGGGCCGTGGGTGATGACGGGTCCCAGCGGCGTCCGCTGACGCAGTTTGAGGAAGGCCGGTGTCTACGGGCGTCTGTTTCCAGAGATGGAAGGCGGATTGCATTTGATCGGGTAGGTGAGATCTGGCTGCTGGATCTGGAAAGTGGCGAGGCCGGTCCGGTGGAGATTCGCGTACGAGCAGACCAGAAGATTAATCCGAAAACACATCGGACGTTTACGAATGGGCTGGATGAATTCAGTCTGTCCGGGGATGGTAAAAAAGTGTTGTTTGGTGTGCACGGTGAGTTGTTTGCTGCGCCGTCAAAAGGCGAAGAGGTGTACGATGCGATCCGGGTGACGGAGTCGTCGTTCCGAGAGTTTATGGCAGACTGGCGGCCGGACAGCCGTGCGGCGGTATACCTGTCTGATCGGTTTGGGAATTATGAACTATTTGAATATGATTTTGTAGAACGAGCTGAGCGCCAGCTTACAGAAGATCCGGAGGTGCAGAAGTATCTGCCCCGGTATTCACCGGATGGGAAGTGGATTGCGTACCTGCATGGTCGGGAAGAAATTCGTTTGATCGAGCGAGAGACCGGGACGGTGCGTCCGTTTATTCATAACGCATTGTTTACAGGGGTTGCGTCGTCTGTTTCATTTGCCTGGGCGCCGGATAGCCAATGGATTGTGTTTGTTGCAAGGGATCAGAATTTTTTCAATAATCTGTATGTGCAGCGACTGGACGAAACGGAGGCGCGTCAAATTACGTTTTTAAGTCAGGTGGGTACGGGTGCGCCCCTCTGGTCACCGAATGGGAAGTTCATTGTATTTACGACGCAGCAGTATCGCACGCAAGGCCAGTTGGCTCGGGTGGATTTGACGCCCGTACTCCCGGTATTCAAAGAAGATGAATTTGAAAAATTGTTTGAAGATGAAGAAGATGAACTGGAAGAAGGTACTCCTGGAGATCCGGAAGAGCAGGAAGAAGATGAAGATGAGCCGCAGGATGCAGGGGCGTCTGAGGTGGTGAACGGTGGGGAGGATGCAGAGGAGAAGGGGGTGAAGCAGGAAGGCGAGTCGATTGAGATTGTGTTTGAAGGAATCAAACGCAGGCTACAGCTGTTGACACCTCTCGAAATGAACGCTGCCGCTCTGGCAATTTGCCCGGATGGCAAAGCGCTGGTGTTCCGGTCTGCTGTAACGGGACGAGATAATTTGTGGCACTTGTTATTAGAAGATGCAAAGCAGAGTGAGCCTCCTCGCCAGCTAACGGATACCCGTGGAGAGAAAGGACGGGTGTGTTTTACGAAGGATGGGAAGAAGATTTTTTATATGGATGGGGGTGAGATTGTAGGGCGCGATTTTCCTGGGGGCAAGACGAAGAAGTTGCGTGTGCGGGCCGAACTGGATGTGGATTTCCATGTGGAGAAACGCCAGATTTTCCAGGAAGCCTGGACGTTGATACGGGATCATTTTTACGATCCAAATTTCCACGGGGTGAACTGGGAAGCTGTGCGAGATCGGTATATGCCACTGGCCGCAGGGGTACAGGTGCAGGATGATTTGCTGGATATTCTGAATCTGGTGGTGGGCGAATTAAATGGTTCCCATCTGGGTGCAGGCCGCAGTGGAGCGGGTGTTCACGATGGGTACCTGGGTCTTACGTTTGGGCGGGTGGCCCAGGAGGCCGGTCGGTTTGAAGTTGTGGGTGTTTTGCCGGACGGTCCGTGTGATGTGATTGCACAGCCTGTGGTTGCAGGCGAGGTATTAACGGCGATTGATGGGCAGATGCTGAATGGTGGGATAAATTTCTGGGAACGGCTACAGCATAAGGTGGGAAAGAAAGTGCGGTTGACGCTGGAGTTGCCCGGTGGGGAAACACGGGAGGCGGATGTGAGGCCCGTGGGAGCCGGTGCAATTTCCGACCTGGCCTACCGGAACTGGGTGTATGGGAATGCGGCTTATGTAGACCGTGTGAGTGGAGGTCGGTTGGGGTATGTGCATATTCGGGCGATGGGACTGGAGGATTTACACCAATTTCTGATTGATCTGGATACAGAAGCCCACAGCCGCGAAGGCGTATTGGTAGATGTGCGCTACAATGGCGGCGGGCATATTGCCACGTTTATTCTGGATGTGTTGGCAAAACGAGATTTTGTGAGGTCTTCGTACCGTGGAAAAATAACAACGTCGTCTGCGAATTTGTCCGGTGATCGAATTCTGAACAAGCCAACTGTGCTCCTGACGAATGAGCATTCGGGCAGTAATGCGGAGATGTTTAGCGAAGGGTACCGTCGCCTGGGGCTGGGCAAGGTGGTGGGGACACCCACGATGGGGGCTGTGATCTGGACGGGTACCTGGAAGTTTC
>JAQCGA010000312.1 GCA_027619145.1 bacterium
GGCCAGTGTCATTTCGTGACCGACCTTTTTCATATTTCCGATCTCCTTTACGATTCCGGGATCTATTTTTGCGTCGCTTGTTCGAACGCCCGGCCCACTCTGTGGCAATGGTCTGACGGATCACCGTAATCTGGATCTCGCCTGGATAGGTCATTTCTTCGCGAATACGCTGTGCGATTTCAAACGAAAGCACCTTCGCTCGCTCGTCATCCACGCGCCCAGCATTCACCATTACGCGGACCTCTCGACCCGCGTTGATGGCGTAAGAATCCCGCACGCCTTCGAAGGAGCGGGCAATATCTTCCAGGTCGCGCACCCGCTTTACGTAGCCTTCTGCATCATCTCTACGTGCGCCAGGCCGCGAAGACGAAATTGCATCCGCGGCCTTCACCAGAAAAGAGATGGGCGAACTGGCCTCTGCTTCTCCGTGGTGATATAAAATGGCGTTTTCAATTTCGGGACGCTCTCCACACTTGCGCACCAGAGCCACACCAATACCGGTATGTGTCCCTTCTTGTTCCTGGTCCACCGCTTTGCCAATATCGTGTAGCAGGCCAGCTCGCCGGGCCAACTTTTCATCTAACCGCAACTCCGCAGCCATGGCCCCGGCCAGAAATGCCACTTCTTTGCTGTGTCCCAGCACACTTTGGCCGTAGCTGGTACGGTACTTCAACCGACCCAGCAACCGAACCAGATCTGGGTGCAAATCATCAATACCCACTTCTTTAACCGCTTTTCGCCCCTCTTCGTCAATGAGCGTTTCAATCCGGGCTTCGCTCTCGGCCACCACCTCTTCTACCCGGCTCGGATTGATGCGGCCTTCTTTCACAAGCTGTTCCATCGCCAGCCGCGCCACATCGCGTTTGATGGGATCGAAGCTGGAAAGAACAACGGCCTCCGGCGTATCGTTCACAATCACCTTCACGCCCGTAGCCGCCTCAAATGAAATAATATTCCGACCCTCTTTGCCCACAATTCGGCCCTTGATATCGTCATCCGGAAGGGCCACCACAGAAATAGAAGACTGCACCGTCTGATCCGTGGAGCAACGCTCAATCGCCTGGGCAATAATCCGCTTCGACTCCCGTTCGGAACGCTCCTTGGCCTGGTCAATAATTTCCATCCCCATTGCCGTGGCCGTATGACGGAGTTCCGATTCAATCCGTTCCAGCAACATCTCGCGCGCATGGTCCACATTCATTCCTGAAATGCGCTCCAATTGTGCGCGCTGTTCAACAAGGGTCTGGTCCAGTTCCCCCTGCTTCTGGTCGATCCGCCCCTCGCGCTGCCGGACATCGCGCTCCCAGCGGGTCAGCTCTTTGTCACGCTGCTGCATTGTTTCTTGCTGCTCCAGAACACTGGACTCCTTGTCCTGTACTTCATCTACCTGCTGGTCCAAATCACGCCGCTTGGCTTCCAGCTCGCGTTCAAACTTTGTTTTGGAGTCGTACCATTTGTTTTTTTCTTCCAAAAAGGCGGCTTTCCGTTCCCGGTCTGCTTTATCCACCAGTTTCGAAATTCGCCGCTCCGTCTGGGTTTCAATCTCGCGGACCTTGCGGGCCTTGATCCGCGCGCACAACAGCCACCCCAGCCCAAAAAAGAGAATCGTGTTTGCAATGGCAATCCAGATTCCGTACGCTTCCAGTGCCATTGGAGCCTCCTGTATCCAATCCAGTGCCATTGGAGCCTCCCGTATCCAGAGTTAAGATCCAGGTAAACGTGTCTCCCCACCCCACCCCAGAATCCCTCGCAATATCGTCGCCTCCGAAACCCAATTGGGGCCTTCGGAGCTGAGTCCCAGAAAAGGGAAAAAACAGCGGCAAGCCACTGTCCAAACATCTGAAAAGAAAATCTGGCCATGTTATTGATGCTCCATCGAACATCCGGCGTGAAATGCCGGAAACTGCTCGAAAGGGAGGAGCCCTGCAGGACTCCTCCCTCGTACATCCGGTGGACGCAGCCCACACGGAACAAACCGGGATGCGTCCGTCTTATACGCTGAAAGATTCTCCACAACCACACTGATTTTTGGCATTGGGGTTTTTTACCTGAAACCCCGCACCCATCAACCCATCGTCGTAGTCCAGTTCGGACCCGGCAAGGTACAGTGCGCTTTTCATATCTACGAAAACTTTGACCCCGTGTGCCTCTATGGTGTCATCATTTTCACCGGCATCGGGCTCAAAACCCATCTGGTACTGCAGGCCCGAGCACCCACCACCAATCACCTTCATCCGAAGGCCATAATGGGGATTGCCTTCCCGCTCCAGTAATTCTTTGATCTTGCCCGCGGCATTTTCCGTGACGTTGACCATAGAACGGTTCAACCTCCTTCAAATCCTGAAATCGTTTTTTCCAGTAAAATTAACTCAGCGATTCCAGGGACTTCTTGATTGCATTAAAATCAGGCAACACTTTTGCGTCATCTGAAACCTGGGCATAGCGGACCACGCCTTCTTTATCTACAACAAAAGCCGAACGCTTGGCCACACCCGTGTACCCCAGCAAATCCTCGTACTGCGCCCCGTAGCTGGCACTGACCGTTTTGTTGAAGTCACTTAGCAAAGGAATGGTGATCTCGCTCTGTTTCGCCCATGCTTCCTGCGCAAACGGACTGTCTACGCTGATGCCCAACACCTCGGCACCCAGACCGCTATACTCCGAAATCCCTCCGCTAACCGAACACAATTCGTCGGTACAGACAGAAGTGAATGCCAGAGGGACAAACAACAGGACCTCGTTCTTCTTTCCTTTAAAACTGCCCAGCGAAACATCTTTCAGCCCATCGGCTGTTTTTTGTTTGAGGGTGAAATCAGGCGCCTTATCGCCTACCTTGAGCCCCATGCATATTCCTCGTTGGTAAAAGTGAAATCCACAAACGGCGGGAACACCCCGCCGCGCTTACTTTGCTGCAGCGTAGCGCCGGGCGACTTCGTCCCAGTTCACCACGTTGAACCACGCCGAGATATAATCCGGGCGACGGTTCTGATAGTTCAAATAATATGCGTGTTCCCACACGTCCACACCCAGAATTGGCGTGCCGTTACCGTCCATCAACGGGTTGTCCTGGTTGGGCGTACTTAAAATTGCCAACTTGCCGCCTTTTACCACCAGCCAGGCCCAGCCGCTGCCAAACCGCGTAGCACCTGCCGCAGCAAATTTCTCCTTGAACCCATCCAACCCACCAAATGTGCTCGTCACCGCATCGGCCAGCTCACCGGAAAGTTTGCTGCCGCCAGCCGACATCACCGTCCAGAACAAACTGTGATTGGCGTGACCCCCACCATTGTTGCGTACTGCAGCACGAATGCCTTCTGGCACGCTGCTAATCCCCGTGACCAGGTCTTCCACGCTCTTGGCAGCCAGATCTGCATGGCCTTCCAGCGCCTTGTTCAAATTGGTCACGTACCCGTTGTGGTGTTTGCCGTGGTGAATTTCCATCGTACGTGCATCAATATGTGGTTCCAGCGCATTGTGCGCATAGGGCAGTTCGGGAAGTTGGTACGCCATAAAAATACTCTCCTTCTATAAGTGAACGCGAGATACAGGCCAATGATTTCTTCTACCGATTTGTTCGGAAAAAATATAACGAACTCTTACGGTACCGTCAAGTCTTTTCCTTTTTTCTTTAGTCATAACAAAAACTTATACTTAGAACTCATAAGACCATGCTCGGGTTCCGTTTTTCTACCTGCCTCAAGAAGCCCTGTCGGCTGGAATGGACAGCACCATATTATCTATCAATCGGGCCTTCTGGAACCGGACCGCCAGTGCAAAAATCACCCGACCTGCCAGCACCGGTACCGGCTGAAGATCCTCCGCATCTACCACAGACACATAATCCACTTCAGTCCCCGGTTTCTTCTGGATCAAACGCTCCATTGCCGCAAGCACAACCCCGGCTCGCCGCTCGCCACGTTGCACCTGCGCCCTGGCTTCCTGCAACGCCTGAAACAATACGGGCGCGTGCCACCGTTCCTCCGAATCCAGGTACACGTTGCGCGAACTTTTGGCCAGCCCGTCTGCTTCTCGTACCGTGGGTGACGTATGAACTTCCACGTCCAGGTTCAAATCCCGGGTCATCCGTCGAATCACTCCTACCTGTTGCGCATCTTTCTGCCCAAAGATTGCCACATGCGGCTTTACCGCCGTAAACAGCTTGGTTACAACCGTTGCAACTCCCTTAAAATGCCCCGGCCGAGTTGCACCGCATAAGTGATCCGTAAGCCGTTCCACATCAACGTAGGTCGCGTACCCCTCCGGGTACATTTCCCCGGCCTCCGGCGCATACACCAGATCTGCCCCGGCCCCATGCACCAAATCCAGATCCCGCTCGAAATTGCGCGGATACGTTGCAAAATCTTCCTTCGGCCCAAACTGGATCGGATTCACAAAAATGCTTACCACCACCCGATCCGCAGCACGCCGGGCCTGCCGAACCAGGCTCAGATGTCCTTCGTGCAAATACCCCATGGTTGGCACCAGGCCAATGCGCAACCCGGCTTCTCGCAGTCGATCCGCTTCCCGGTGCATCTCCCGCACCGTCCGGATCACCAGGAAAGAGCCACTTGCATCCATCGCCTTCAGGCCCCCCGCAATTCGTTAAACTTCCTCAATTCTTCCGTCTTAATCAAGAACCGGTGCGCCTCCCCCGGAAACCGCCGCTCTTTCACCTCCGCCACATAGGCCGAAAATGCCTTTGCCATTTCTGGGCCCACATTCGCATACCGTTTCAAATACCGAAACGAAACCTCGTTCAACCCCAACAAATCTGGCGTAACCAGGACCTGGCCATCGCAGGGCCGACCCGCCCCAATTCCAATCGTAGGAATGTTCAGACCCTCCGTAATCGCCTCCGCTACCCGCTCTGGCACACACTCCAGCACCACAGCACAGGCTCCGGCCGCCTCCAGTGCACCGGCACCTTCCAGCACCGCAAGCGCATCCTCGGCCCGGTCTCCAAACACAGGCCGCTGCCCCTCCCGCGTCTGCGGCGTATGTCCCGTATGTCCCACCACGGCAATCCCTTCTGCTACCATCGCCTCCACACACACCACCACCCCCTCTACGCCTTCCACCTTCACGGCCTCGGCACCCGCATCGATCAGGCGCCGTGCATTCTCCACGGCCTGTGCAACAGTCTCGTAAGAACCGAATGGCAAATCGGACAGCAACAACCCATGCTCTACCCCACGCCGTACCGCGCGTGTATGGTGCAACATATCCTCCATGGTCACCTGCAGTGGGCTTTCATAGCCCAGCACATTGACCCCTACTGAATCTCCCACGAAAATCACGTCCACACCCGCCCCGTCCATCAACCGCGCAGTAGGACAATCATAACAGGTCAGCACTGCAATCGGTTCGCCGCGTTGCTTCATTCCCTGCAGGCTCTCCGGTTTCACCCGCAACCCCATCGTACCCTCCTTCACAACCCATTGTATGGTGACTGTCCATAGATCGAACAATCCACAGGCGGGCGACC
>JAQCGA010000313.1 GCA_027619145.1 bacterium
TATTATCCGGACGAAGGGCGGATCCTGTTCGGCGAACAAGATGTGAGCCAGGTACCGCCGCACGAGCGCAATACCGGAATGGTCTTCCAGAATTACGCGTTGTGGCCGCATATGACAGTACGGGAGAATTTGGGATTTGGCCTGGAAATGCATAACATCCTGGGTACGGAACGACGAGAGCGTGTGGAACGGGCACTGGAGATGGTGCAGATGGCCGAATACGCAGACCGGTCTCCAAACCAGCTTTCGGGCGGACAGCAGCAGCGGGTGGCATTGGGGAGAGCTCTTGTGCTGGAGCCGGATGTGGTGCTGATGGATGAGCCACTGTCGAATTTAGATGCCAAGCTACGCCTGGAGATGCGCGAGCAGATCAAGCGGATTCACGACGGTCTGGGCATTTCGATGGTCTACGTGACGCACGATCAGAGTGAAGCCCTTTCTATGGCCGATCGAATGGCGGTGATGCGCCGAGGGAAAATTGGTCAATTGGGAACCCCCCGAGATGTGTACAGCCGACCTAACAGCCAGTTTGTGGCGGATTTTATTGGGGAGACCAATTTTATTCCGGGGCGGGTGAGAACGGTGGGGCCGCAGGTTACTGTGGAGACGGCTGTGGGCGACCTGGTTGCAGGCATTTTTTTTGAAGGCATCCGGGAAGGCGAAACGGTTGCCTGTTCGATCCGTCCCGAGCACCTGGATGTGCTTGCAGATGGCGAGATGCGGGAGAACGTTCTTTCTGGGCAGGTCCGACAGATGTTTTTTTTGGGAAACCATGAGCAGTATTTTCTGGAGCTGACAGACGGGACGGAAGTAAAAGTAATGGAGCAGAATATTGGAGTCCAACAGGTTGTGTCTGGAGCAACTGTACGCCTGGGGTGCGCACCGAAAGACGTGGTGTTGCTGAAAGAGGAGGGGTAGCGCGATGCTTGCACGCTACGATTTGACGCCTGCTCGCCTGGCCTTTCTGGTGGCGTTGCTGGTTTTCTTCGGGGCTTTCCTGATCTACCCACTGTTTTACGTGCTGGTCAATGCGTTTTACGTGGATGGACGGTTCACCCTTGCGTTTTTCTGGGTACTTGTGTCCGACCCAGCGCAGTGGGGCGTTGTGCTGAACAGCATCAACCTGGGGCTGGCGGTAACGGCTGCCACGACGGTGTTGAGCCTGCCAATGGCTTTTGCGATGGTGCGGTATGAATTTCCGGGGCGGAACATCTTAAATGGGTTGATTCTGGTTCCTATGGTGCTGCCGCCGTTTGTAGGTGCGGTGGGGATGCGGCAAATGTTCGCACGGTTTGGTTCGGTTAATTTACTTCTGATGGATATCGGGTTGATAGAACAGCCGATTGATTGGTTTGGTGGAGGGGGAATGCTGGGGGTGGTGGTGATGGAGGTGTTGCACCTGTATCCGATTATGTACCTGAACGTGGCGGCGGCTCTTGCCAATGTGGACCCGAGCCTTGAAGAAGCGGCCCGCAATGTAGGGGCCAGCGGGTTTCGTCTGTTTCGAAAAGTACTTTTCCCACTGTTTTTACCGGGATATTTTGCGGGCGCGATTATTGTATTTATCTGGGCGTTTACGGACCTGGGTACGCCCCTGATTTTTGAATACCGCCAGGTTGTGCCGGTTCAGATCTTTAATATGCTGTCCGATATCCACGAAAACCCTATGGGCTATGTGTTGGTTGTGCTCATGGTGGTGATGAGCGCCGGATTCTTTTATCTGTCCAAGTCGCTTCTGGGCGGAAAGAAGTTTGAAATGATGGTGCGTGGGCATGTGGCTTCGGCCGTGAAGACGGCTTCGAGACGGATGACGGTGCTGATTTATGCGGGGATGTTGTTGCTTACGTTTGTCGCGTTGATCCCGCATATCAGTGTGGTGCTGACCTCCCTGACGGACCGCTGGTTTATGACGGTGCTACCAGAAGCGTTCAGCGGGAAGTATTACGGGATGGTTTTTGACCATCAGTTGACATCTACCAGCATTCGAAATAGTTTGTTCCTGAGTTCTTTGAGTACTGTGGTGGATATTGTGGTAGGGATCTCTGTGGCGTACCTGCTTGCACGGACACGGATTCCGGGCAAAAATTTGCTGGATACACTTACCATGCTACCTCTGGCTGTGCCGGGGATTATTGTGGCATTTGGATACGTGGCGGGATTTTCGGGGACATTCCTGGATGTGCGGGTGAATCCGGTGCCTCTGCTGGTATTTGGGTACGCAATCCGGCGGCTGCCGTATATGGTACGTTCGGCTTATGCCGGGTTCCAGCAGACGAGTGTAACGCTGGAAGAGGCGGCTCAAAATGTGGGCGCAACACCGGCTGTGACTTTGCGGAGGATTACGTTGCCGCTGGTGTTTGCCAATTTGGTGGCAGGTGGGATTCTTTGTTTTTCGTTTGCCATGCTGGAAGTAAGCGACAGTTTGATTCTGGCAGTAGAAGAGCGGTATTACCCCATTACGAAGGCGATTTACGCTTTGCTGGCGCGGCCAGATGGGCCTTATATTGCCAGCGCATTGGGTGTGCTGGGTATGTTGTTGTTGATGGCGAGCTTGTTCCTGGCCGGTAAGTTTTTGGGGCGGCGTATGGGCGAATTGTTCAGGGCGTAGGGAGAAGGCTATGCGAAGAATGTGTTGGCGTTTGTTCGTTGTTTTGCTCCTGGCGGGTACGCAGGCTCATGCGCAGGATGAACTGGTGATTTTATCGCCACATTGGGAAGGGGTACGTACTGAGTTTGGTACGGCGTTTCAGGAGTTGTATCGAACCGAGACCGGGCGAGAGGTGTACCTGAAGTGGCTGGATGTAGGCGGAGCGTCGGATATTCTCAAATACATCCGCTCCGAGTTCAAGAGCAAGCCGGATGGGATTGGGGTGGATTTGTTTTTTGGGGGGGGAACAGATCCCTACCGGGAGTTGAAACAGCTTGGATTGCTGGTGCCTTATCGGTTGCCTGATGAAGCCCTTTCGGCTCTGGTGCCGGAAATCAACGGGGTGCCGCTGTATGACCCGGACTTCACCTGGTATGCGGCTACGATGGCAGGTTTTGGCATTGTGTATAACAAAGTTGTGTTGCAGCGCCTGGGGTTGCCCGAACTGGCAACCTGGGAAGACCTTGCCCGCCCGGAGTTGTTTTCCTGGGTGGGGTCGGCTGATCCGCGCAAGAGTGGCAGTGTACATATGATGTATGAGATCATTCTTCAGGCGTACGGGTGGACGCGGGGGTGGCAGATCATTACGGAGCTGGGTGCCAATGTGCGGAGTTTTACGGCCAATGCAGCGCAAACACCCAAGGATGTGGCGCTTGGTGAGGTAGCGTACGGGCTGGCCATTGATTCGTACGCCTGGGCACAAGTGCGAGAAGCGGGCGAGCAGCGGATTGGGTATTTGATGCCGGAGAATTTGACGGTGGTCAATGGGGATGCGGTGGCAATTTTAGAAGGTGCACCCAGCCGAGCTGTGGCGGAGCGTTTTATTCAATTTTTGCTTTCGGAAGCCGGGCAGAAGCTGTGGATGTGGAAGCAGGGTGCACCGGGAGGGCCGAAAGGTTTCGAACTGGCCAAGTTCAGTGTGATGCCGGGGCTGTACAGCCGGGCACAGGGTTATAGTTCTGTAAACCTGAATCCCTTTCTCTGGCATTCGGATTTTGCGTACGATTCTCACCTGGGTTCGGCACGCTGGGGGCTGGTAAACGATTTGATTGGCAGCCTGATTATTGACCCGCACAATCTGCTGCGGGAAGCGCGGCGTGTTTCGATTGCTTCTGGTGATGGAAGTGTGCCTGTGGCGGTTCCCATTGATGCGGAGGAGGCCCGGGTTCTGCTGGAAAGCGGCCGGTGGAAAGATGCGGCTTACCGAAGCCAGACGCTGAGTGCCTGGTCTGCACGGGCCAGAGAAATGTACGGACAGAGCCATTCAGGCGTTGATATTTTGCGAAATCTCCCCGCAATTGCGGCATTGATCCTGGGGACCGGGATGGTTGTGTACATGCGCCGACGGTCCGGTCCACGGGGGAAGTAACAGGGGGTATAAAGAAAGATTCGGCACCCGCGAAGCCTGTGGTTGCGATAGAGTGGCACAAGATTGTGGGCGAGCGATTGCCCTGTGGTGGAATTCAACCCCGGATTGTCTGAAATCTAGCAATCCGGGGTTTGTTATGTCAGCATGTTCAGGAATTTCAAGAGACTTAAAAGAATTTAAATATATATTTAATAATCATTTAAGAGATTTCGTAGAGAATCCTTTGTGAGATTGGCACACGCTATGCTTTGCTATCAGGCGAGACTGAATGGCCGTTCCGGTTTCGGGAGTGGGAAGCGTCGGGGCCGTGTAGCGCCGGAGCGGACCAAGAAAAAGAAGCACCGAAGTAACAACATACAGGAGGAGAAAATGTTTTACCGAGGCAAGCTGTTTTCTTACACACTGACCGTCTTTGCGCTGGTTGGAACCATGTTTCTGCAGGGATGCGGAGACTCCAGGCAGGAACTGTTGAATTCAGGCCCATCGTCCGTGCAGGAATCCAGAGGGACACAGGGGGCCGCTTATCTTATCTTACAACCAAAAGTAGCCGGAAAGCTTGGCTTAGGGGATCTTATTGAGAATACAGTCCGGGTGGTAGACGGGCTGGTGCTGGACCCTAACAGTAAGGTAGAAACTGATGCGGACAAATTCAAATACGGAAGTAGCGGGGAACTGTGGACTTACTTTGGGAATTATGCTGACTATTGGAATGGGGAAGTGCAGGTCAAAGAGGCCACATTCCTCGTGGACAAGTATTCTGTCCCTTCCGAGTCAGGGGACGTACGCATCACAATGACGGTGTATTCTGGATACAGCTTCGACGATGTGGTGGTGAAGTTTGAGCCCTCGGGTTTCAACTTTTTGCCCGAAAAACCTGCCCACCTGAAGTTGAAACTGCGTGGGAAAGAGGTTCCTGAAGATGTGAAGGGCTACCATGCCCACGGGGCAGAAGTAGAAGAAACCGAGATTACGTACGAAGAGCACAACGGCCTGCTGGAAAAATACGTGATTGTAACCCTGAAAGTTCCCGGATTTTCAGAATACAGTTTAGGTGGAGATGACTGGGGTGCGCCTGAGGCCGGGACTCCCTAACTGAGTGGGAGATTCTGAAGACGGCCTCAGGGATCCTGTCTGAAGAACCCTTAGATATAAGCTATCAACCTCCGGACCGCTCAGGTGATGCGCCTGATGCGGTCCGGTTTTTTTGTAACTATGGGTGTGAGTTGGGTTTGGATATCGTCTTTTGAATGTTTACCTTATAAGAGCTTTCGCAGGAAATCATTTGGCAAGGTAATTCAGGCGCTTTCTTTTTGGGTTGAGCTAATGATTGGGCAGAAACTCGAACAATACGAAATTCGCGAGCAGATTGGCCGAGGAGCAATGGGCACGGTTTACCGGGCCTACGATACGGCATTGGACCGTGAAGTTGCCGTAAAGGTGCTTTCCCCGATGGCCGCTCCAGG
>JAQCGA010000314.1 GCA_027619145.1 bacterium
ACCCGACGTGTGAAGAGCCAGTGGGGATTCCGTGTGAGCCAATTTCTGGGGTGACGGACGATATTCTTTTTGCACGGAAGCTTCAACCGGGCGAACGGAGTGGCGTATTTGGGAGTACGTCTAAAATTTTAGAAGATTACGGGCCGCACCGGATTTGTTTTTTTTATGTGAATACCGGTTCAGAAATTGGCCGGGTTGAAATTCCATTGTGGGTGGCAACAGACCGGGAATTGTTGGATCTGGTCCACGTGACGGTGGTGGATCAGGCACAAAAAGGCAATGGGTACCCGGTGGTGCTTTCCGAGTCCCATGAACGCGCTGTGGTACGTGGGGCGGAACGGGATATTTTTTATAAGTTTCTGGCAGATACGTTTGTGCAGAATGACATCAAGGCAGAGATTTCGCTGAAGCAGTTGAAGAAGGTTGCGGCCACGGTATAAATTTTTTTGGACGAGGGCATTGCATGGCGCTTGCTGAAGTGAAGGTGGACGAACGTATAGGCGAGGTCATTGAGAGCAGCACGTCTCAGTTTCTGGCGCAGAGCCGGGAGCTGAACGGAGCGCCGCCGTTTGGCTCGTTTGTGCGGACAGATAGTACGCCAAATGTTTACGGGCTGGTGTTCAATGTGTGTACGCATTCAATTGAACCCAACCGGCGGCCCACGGCCTATGGCAAGACCGAGCACGAACTGCGGATGGAACAACCGCAAATTTTTGAGTTGCTGAAGACGGAGTTTGATGCGGTTATTGTGGGCCATCTGGATGAACGAGGCCCCCGTCAGGTGCTGCCTCCGCAGCCACCGGGTATTCACTCATTCGTTTTTCCCTGTACCGAGGCCGAGGTGAAAGCGCTGACGCGCAACGGGGATTTTTTGCGCAGTATTCTGGGAGCCACCCGGCTGCCGTCGGATGATTTGATTATTGCTTCGGTGCGTACCGCCTGGCACGCCCGGGCTTTTGATATGCCCTATCTGGTATCGCTGGGCAAAGATCTGTGCCGGTTAATTCGGGACGATTATGATCGGCTGAGTTCGATTATGCGCAGGATTTCGCAATAAGAAAATTGTGAGCCCCGAGTCCTGGGTCGCGAGAGGTCGTTGTGGGTCCTGGCCAAAACTGGTTTTGGTTTCTGAATCCTGACCCCTGAATTTTGAACCGAGAGGATTGTTGTGAACGATTTCTGGAAGCAGAATGGAACCGAGGCCGGTCGCGAAGAGATCGGGGTGATCACGAAGGGGTCGCTCACGGAAGGGGTTGAGATGAAGCTCAACCCCAACCAGAGTGTGGAGGATGTGAAGGCGGGTAAGTTCGTGGTGATTGAGGGGTTCAAGAATGAGTTTTTCTCGATGATTACGGACTTGAGTCTGGATGCGACCAATCCGGAAATTCTGCTGTATCCGCCGCATGCGGGCGACCAGCTTTTGCACAATGTGTTGAACGGGTCGAGTACGTATGTGACGGTGTCTCTGCGGCCCATGCTGATGTTGCAAAAAGGCGAAGAGATTGTGGACGAACCCCGGCCGGTGAAGACGATACCGAGTCACTTTTCCAAGGTAGTGGAGGCGGAAGAGGAAGACGTGTCGCGGGTGTTCGGGAGCGAGGAGAAGGATGACCGGTACTTTAATATGGGTACACCGCTGGATATGGAGACGCCGGTGTGTATTAATCTGAACCGGTTTGTGGAACGGAGCAATGGGATTTTTGGAAAGACGGGTACGGGAAAATCGTTTTTGACGCGGCTGGTGTTGTGCGGGTTGATCAAGCAGAAGAAGGCGGTCAATTTGATTTTTGATATGCACAACGAGTATGGGTTCCGGGCGATGCAGGAGAGTGGTACCGGCAAGGGCGGGTTTGTGAAGGGGCTGAAGCAGTTGTTCGGGAATCAGGTGGCGCTGTTTTCGCTGGATCCGGAATCCACACGTAAGCGCGGGCAGCAGCCGGATCACGAAGTGTATATTTCTTATGAGCAGATCGCGGTGGAGGATGTGGTGGCGCTGCAAGACGAATTGCAGCTGAATCCAACGGCGTCCGAATCGGCCTATCTGGTGTACGCGATGTATAAAGATGCCTGGTTGCGGCAGTTGTTGTCTGTGGATGGACCCGATGTGGAGCAGTTTGCAGAAGACCTGGGTGCGAACAAGAGTTCACTTTCAGCGCTGCATCGAAAGTTGAAGCGGATTGAGAATTTTCCGTTTATGGTGAAGCGTCAGGAAGGTCCGGATGCGGTGGATACGATGATGGATTATATTGACCGGGGTATTCATATTGTGCTGGAGTTTGGACGGCAGACGAGTATGCTGGCGTATTTGCTGGTGGCCAATATTATTTCTCGGCGGATTCATGAAAAATACGTGCACAAGAGCGAGCAGTTTTATGCCACACAGAACCCGGAAGATCAGCCCCGGCATCTGGTGATTACAATTGAAGAGGCGCACAAGTTTCTGAATCCGGCTACTGCTCGGCAGACCATTTTTGGTACGATTGCACGGGAGATGCGCAAGTATTACGTGTCTTTGCTGGTTGTGGATCAGCGGCCTTCAGGAATTGACGAAGAGGTACTGTCTCAGTTGGGTACGAAGATTACCGCGTTGCTGAACGATGAGAAGGACATTCAGGGTGTTTTAACCGGGGTGGCGAATGCTTCGGGGTTGCGCAGTGTGCTGGCCAGTTTGGATTCAAAACAACAGGCGCTGATGTTTGGCCATGCGGTACCCATGCCGGTGGTGATTAAGACGCGCAATTATGACGAGGTATTTTATAAGGCAATGGGTGCGCTGGATGAGAAGGAGAAAGTGAAGCGCGGGGAAGAGGCGGCAGCAGCGGTGTTTGGGGATTGATCGCGGAGAACAAGTTGACGGTGTTGGGCGGGTCTTTGACCCGCCTTATTTTTTTGTCTGGATCGGCATTCTTTCTTACATTAACCTGTCGTTTCAGACGTGGACGTTCAGTGGGAGTGGGCCGGGGGTGACCGGTGGAGGGTACATCCAGGAGTTGACGCATTTTGCGCAGGCGATTTTAGCGGGGACGCAGCCGTCGGCCAGTTTGGAAGACGGGTACCGGGCGCTGTGTGTGCTGGAGGCGATTCGGGAGAGCGTGCGGTCCGGGA
This sequence comes from bacterium, assembly GCA_027619145.1. The sequence continues at coordinate 3,106 of JAQCGA010000314.1, forward strand.
AGCCGGTATCTACGGGTGCATAAGTTTGCAGGTTGAGCTGGTTGTAGATTTCAGCCGATGTCAGGCCCGAGCAACCCGAATTTTTGAGGGGGCTGGGGCCTGATTTTTTGTTGACGGTGGGGAGGTATGTTCTGTGTTGACGAGAACGGGGGATTGTGTAGATTAGGGGGCAAATACGCGCAGGCGCGGGCCTGCGGTTCTGGGTTGATGAATTGAGGAAAGGAGCAGTACTATGTCGTTGCCGATTGTTTTGCACGTGAACTATTGTGAGCAGGGCCAGACGATTCCGGAGATGTGCCAGAAAGCAGTGGATTGGGGGTACGACGGGATTGAGTTTCGCCGGTATCGCCGGGGTATGGATGAGACGCCGGAGCAGTATGTGGATTCGATTGCGGCATCTGCACAGAAGTCCGGGTTGAAGTATGTATTGTTCGGTGGGCCGGGGATTGAGTTGATGACGGGCGATGCGGATGCCCGTAAGGCACAGGTGGAGGAAGGGGTGCAGTTTTACCGGCTGGCAGCGGATCGGGTAAATCTGACGGTGTGTAATATTATGGCGGGTTCTCTGCGGAGTTCGGATCCGAATGTGGGTGGTGGAGATTACCATAAACATGGATCGGCAGCGGCTGAGGAGAAGCATTATACGCAGGCTGCAGAGGGATTCAAGGTGCTGGGTGGTGTGGCGGAGGAGTTAGGATTTAAGCTGGCGTTTGAGATTCATATGGGATATGTGCACGATTTGCCAGATCCGACAATGAAGCTGTTGGGGATGATTGGCTCACCGGCAGTAGGCGCAAATTTGGATTATGGGAATATGGTATATTTTCCCAAGGCACCTTCGTTGAGTGAGACCATTTCCACATTGAGCGAGAAGCTTTATATGGTTCATTTGAAGAATTCGATGCCTGCAGGGACCGGTCGGAATGCGGTGGGATTGGGAGATGGGATTATCAACCACCGGGAGTACCTGAGCTTACTGAAGCAGAGTGGATTTTCTGGACCGATCTGCATTGAAGCACCGCGCCCTGGAGACCGGGAGTGGTTTGCGCAGCAGGATATTGCGTATTTGAAGTCGGTGTTGAAGGATCTGGACTGGTAAAAGGCGGATCGCGAAAGGCGCGAAAGGACACGAAAAGACGCGAAGCCCTGCCCTTACACCACCAGGCGCGAGGCGCCCACGACGCCGGCATCGTTGCCCAGGGTCGCAAGGACGATGCTGGTGGGTTCGAACATGCCTTCCAGGGTGTATTGGCGGGCGGATTCGATGATGGGTTTGAGCAGAAGGTCTCCGGCTGCGGAGATGCCGCCGCCAATGGCAATGACGTTTGGGCTGATGACGTTGATGATGTTGGCCACGGCAATGCCCAGATAAAAGGTGGATTGGGCGACGGCTCCCTGTGCGGGGCCGTCGCCTTTTTCTGCGGCGTTGCAGATGGCTTCGGGGGTGAGGTCTTTTGTGTCTGAGAGGATGGATGACTGACTTTTTTGGAGGGCTTGCTGGACGAAGCGCACCATGGCGGGGCCTGCGGTAAGGGCTTCCAGGCAGCCTTTTTTTCCACAGCCGCAAATAGGGCCGTGGGGTTCCAGGCACATGTGGCCAATTTCGCCAGCGGAGAAAGAGGCACCGTGGTGGATGGTGCCGTTGAGGATGATGCCCCCACCAATGCCGGTGCCCAGGGTGATAAGGAAAAGAGATTCGCAACCAGCACCCACGCCCAGGTGGGCTTCACCCAGGGCGGCCACGCTGGCGTCGTTGTCGATTTCGACGCGCAGGCCCAGGCGTTTTTCCAGGATTTGTTTAAAGGGTACGTGGTGCCAGTGCAGGTTGGGGGCAATGACAACAACGCCCTGGGCGGTGGTGACGCCGGGGACGCCAATGCCTACCCCTGCGAGGTCTTGGGGGGACAGGTTGTTTGTTTTGCAGAGGTTGTTTACGAGTTCTGCGATGCGGTCGGCCACGCCGTTTTCGCCATTTTCAACACCTGTGGGGCAACTGTCCTTGGTTTGCATTTCGCCGGCGGGATTGATGAGTGCGCCTTTGATGCGGGTGCCACCCAGGTCGATGCCAATGGTGTACTGTGTGCGTGTGGTCATAGAGGGAGATCTCTCGGTGTGCGCGTGTGATGTTGAGGTGGTTGGCCGATTGTCTGAGTGCTCGTACATCTTTTAAAGTAATATATTCGGCCGCCAGAAGGTGGTCAAGAGAAAGCAGTGGGGCGATATGGGTTTGAACGATTCCGAGGGGCTGAATCGAGTGCAGGCGGTTCTGGAGCGACACGTGGTTGCGCGGACAACACCGGGAGCGGTGGGGCTGGTGGTGCGGCCGGACGGGGTTGTGGCGCGGTGGGCTGCGGGGCGACATACATATGGG
>JAQCGA010000315.1 GCA_027619145.1 bacterium
GACGAGTTTGCGGCCGGTTTTTTTTGCGGTATCCAGCATGGTTTTGCCTTCGCGCGCGTTCATGGCCAGGGGTTTTTCCACGATGACGTGGGCACCGGCTCTGAGGGCGGCGATTGTTGCGGGAGCGTGCAGGCCGTTGGGGGTGCAGACGCTGACTGCGTCGGGTTTGATTTTTTTGAGCATGGTTTTGTAGTCGGTGAAGCAGTTTTCGATTTTGTACTGGTCCGACCATTTGGCCATGCTGGTTTCGGAGATGTCTGCCAGGGCGACCATTTCCACGTCGTCCATTTCTGCATAGCTACGCATGTGGGTACCGGCAATGCCGCCAGCGCCAATAAAAGCGACTCGTAGTTTTTTTGAGGCCATTTCTACTCCTTCTGAGGTGATGAGGTTGGGGCACCGTCAATCGGGTACGCCTAAGTAGCCTTCGTGGAAGAAGACGGGTTCGTAGCCGTGGTCCGTAACCCAGCGGATGGCAGCGTTCAGGCGCTGCGCGTGGTCTGGAATATGGTTTTGATAAAAGGGCCAGAAGTACTGTTCGTGGGTGAAGAGGTCCATGATTTCGGCATGGTTGGGGTCTGCATACAGGGGTTCGAGTGTGTGGGCGATGCGCTCGAGTGGCGTGCTGTTGCAGACAATGTCGATGCGAGAGAAGGTGATGCCGCTGTCGAAGTCTAGCAGGGCGTCGTGGCGAGAGAGGTGTTCGGAACGGGTGTCGTCCAGGAGGTAGTGGATATCCCACAGGCCGTTGCGCAGGGTAACCTGACTGCTGAGGACGCGGATGCCGCGTTCATAGAGGGCTGGAAAGACGGCAGGTTGGACCATGCCCCAGTGAATGACGGTGGGCGGCGCGCAGGTTTCGGGGCCGGCGAAGCGGTGGATTTGTTCGTTTACCTGGTCCCAATCCGTAAGCAGGCGTTGTGCAGAGGTGTACTGGTAGGGTCGGTCGGGTTTGTCTGCACGGGCATGGAAGGCGAGCTTGAGCCAGTCTGCGTTTTTCTGCCACTCGTTTTTGTAGCGGTCGGGAAACTGAGTGAGGTCGAAGTCGTGGTCTGTGGTGAAATAGATATTGACGGAAAAGCGGGCACCGTATTGGGTGTTCAGGTTGCGCAGCATGGCGAGGTAGAAGCAATCGAAGAGGGAGTTGTATTGATTCTGAGCGATGTCCCGGAGAAAGAAGATGTTGTCGTCTATGGAGAAGCGATACCGGGGGCGCGAGTTGCGATCCCAGCGGACGCGGATGTTGTGTTCGTGGTTGCCCGATGGGCCGTGGGAGATGGCGACGATGTCGGTTTCTTTTTCTGTGAGGGACAGGGGTGCACTGAAGTGAGTGCCTTCGCGGTGTGCGGGAATACCGTTGACGTTGACGGTGTCTCCCAGAGGCGCGTGGCCGGCGACGGTGATGTCCAGGCTACCGTTCGACTGTTTCCCATGTCGATGGTTGAGTACTGCGCCGTGGACCGGTGTATCTATTGTAAGCATGCAGAACTGTCCTTCGTAGAAAGAGATCGGAGCAATGAGCCAATGTGCTGGCGTAGAGCTTCTGGGGCTCAGGTGTTCCATTCCAGAATAACGCCCATCGCCTGTGACCGGTCTTCCATGAGCATGGTATAGAGTTCCGGAGCCTGTGCGAAGGGGGCCCGGTGGCTGATGAGCGGTTTGACGTTGAGTTCTCCGTTTGCTACGAGGTCGAAGAAGAGTTCGCCGTGGCGCGGGCGGGTCCACTGGTTGTATGGGGTTTCGTAGGCGGGATGGGAGCCGTTGTGTGCGCCAATGATGGTGTAGCTGGGCGCGTTGCAGAGGTCGTGAAAGTCGAACTCTTTTGTGCGGTGCCGGGGGCTGCTGAGGATGACGAGGCGGCCCTGACGTTTGAGAGCTTCGAATTCACGGGGGATGAGGTCGGGGTTGCCGGTGGCTTCGTAGACGACGTCGGCCAGGCGATCTCGGGTGATTTTTCCGATGGTTTCAACGGTATTTTCTTTTTCTGGATTGAGGGGATGGATTCGCGGAGATTGGGGCAGGAGGTCGAGGCGTTTTTGTACGACGTCGATGCCAAAGACATGGCTGGCGCCGGCCAGGTGGGCGAAGCGTACGGCGAGTTGGCCGATGAGGCCCAGACCATAGACGGCGGCGGATTCGCCCCAGGTGAGTTCGCCCCGGCGGATGCCGTTCATAACGATTTCTGCAAGGGTGAAGAAGACGGCTTCTTCGTCCGAGATGTCACGGAGAATGGGGCGGATGGAGCCGGGTTTGAGGACGGAGTAAGCGGTGTGGCGTGCGTGGCAGGCTACTTTGCGGCCGATCCAGCTTTTGTCTACGCCCAGACCTGTGTCGATGACTTCGCCAACGCTGTTGTAGCCGGGCGTAAACGGGAATTTTCCGTAGTTGGCCCAGGCGGATTCGCGGGGGAACTGGCCGTTGAGGATGGTGAGTTCGGTTCCTGTGCTGATGAGGGTGCGCCGGGTGCGAACGAGGAGTTCGCCTTCGGCCGGTGCGGGGATGGGGCGGTCTTCGAGGATGACTTTTGTGGGTTTGGCAAAGACGACGGTCGGGTTGGTTTCCATGTATGGAGTTCCTGTCTAAAAGAGGGTTGCAGACCGGAGTTCGACTCCTGTGGAAAAGTAGATTTCTTTTCCCAGGATTGGGCCGGCGATCTCGATGCCGTTTTCTACCCGTACGAGTTCTGTGATATTCAGTGTGGCAGGGTTCAGCCGGTAGATGAAGGCGCTGGTGAATCCGTAGATGTTGCCGTCTGGGCCGTTTTGTAAGCCCAGGTCTCGGGCAGATCCTTCGGGTAGGCTGATGCGGTTCGTGAAGGTACGGGTGTTCGGGTCGAAAACAAAGAGTTCATCTGGACCGCCGCCGCGTACGGTGCCGTAGAGGCGTCCATCTGGGCCGGTGAGCAGGGCGTTAAAGACGGAGGTTTTTCGGCCGTCCAGGGTTCCTTCCCAGACTTTTTGTTCGGCGCGGTAGTCCCAGAGGAAGAGGGTGGCTTCGTCCACTTTCGGCTGTGTGCCGCTGCCGCCAGAGATGCTGGTACCTACGGCGATGAGGCCCTGCTGTTCCAGGTGTGCGAGGGTGTAACAACTGCCGTCGCCTGCGATGTTGTAGTAGGCTTTTTTTGTGTCGGTTTGTGGATCGTAATACGACAGGGGTCCGCCCCAGCGGCCGTAGTCTGGCAGGGAGGCGGTCCAGATACGACCCAGGGGACCGGCCAGGGTGGAGCGGGGTCGGTAAGAAAGATCGTCGATGCGGCCAAGTTCGCGGGGGTTGTCGTTCGGACCAGTTCCGTAGTTGTAGGGTTCTGCTGGATCGTATACTGAGATACGGGCGGCGGGATAGGAAGAAATGTACAGTTTTCCGTTCAGGTTGGCCATGGAGTAGGCTTCGCCGCTGGAGGCGGAGCATTTGCCCAGGTCGGTTGTTTCTCCGGTTTGCGGGTTGTGGCGGAAGAGGTGAAGAGGCAGAATGCTGGAGCCGTAGATGTTGTTGTCCGGACCGGCGTGGACATAGAAGATGTCGCTGCCACTGGATTTGTAATCCAGGTGGAATTCATGGGTAGAACCGCCGGGTTTTCGGATGCGAAGGGTGCGGTTGAGTTGCTGGGACGCGTCTGCAAAAGAGAAGGTGCTGCCGTCTGGCAAGGTGGGATTGGGGAAAGATGCAGGTGGATCTCCGATGGCAACAGCATGGGTGCCGGAGATGCGGTAGTTGCCCAGGCTGGAGACGATGTAGAGACTACCGTCTTGACCTTTGCGCAGGTCCAGGGTTTCCTGGCCTTTGGTGGTGATGGGGCCGATCTGATATTTTTTTTGAGTGTAGGGGTCAAAGACGACGACGTGCGGCTGGGTCTGGCGGATGAGGCAGGCAATGCGTCCGTCTGTATTGACAAGCGGATAGTTGTACATGTCTGTGTCATCCATGCGGCCGTAGCGGGTGAATTCGCCGGTGTTCGGGTCGTAGGCGGTGAGGTCTGCTGCGGGATAGCTGCCAATCCAGATGCGGCCGCTGGCGTCTTCGTCCATGCGGCAAGGGAAGGTTGCGGCACCAGGATTGATGGCACCCAGGTCCTGGAGTTCATTTTTTTTAGGGTCGAAGCAGAGCAGGTGGCCGGCATAGGCCGATGTAGAGTTTTCCGGTACTGCTTACAAGGGTGGCTGTGGGGTAGTTGGAGTTGGACACCGGAGAGACAAATTGCTGGAACTCTCCGGTGTCCGGATCAATCTGGAGCACAAAAAGGTTGTCTGCCTGTTGTCCCATGGTGGCATAGAGGCAGGGGTCTCCGTTTCTGTTCTTGCCGGGATGGAGGCGCACCCAGTTGACGGAGCGGACGGGTGTGCCCAGGGTGCGTACCTGAACTTTGGATTTTGCATCTCGCCGGTAGAGGCGTACGAAGACGAGGAAGTCCGGGAAGTCCACGGTGCCGTTTCCGTTGAGGTCGTATTCGACCTGGGTGGAGCCATAGGCACGGGCAAATTGGATGAAGTCTGTAAATTCCACGGTGCCGTTGTGGTCGAAGTCCACGGAGACTGCGGTTTGTGCCCGAGAAGGATCGGAGACGTAGAGAAAAGCGAGCAGGATCAGGGCCAGAGAGGCCGCTGTCGCAATGAATGTGATGCGGAGTTTCATGAGACAGATTCCAGTTTGGTTGACTTCAACCGGGCAGGCCGGCGATGAGTTCGTCTGAGGTGATGGAGTATTTGCCAAACATTTCCAGGATGAGGACGGCTCCTCGGGTTTGCCAGAGTTCGTCGTGGGTTTCAAAGGATTCCATGCCGGTGGTGCAGTCGCGGAGCATGATGATTTCGTAGCCGTATTTGGACAAATATGATGAAAGAAGGTCCAGGTGGAGAATGCAGGCGTTGGTGTTGAAGCCCAGATAGATGAGGAAGAGGATGCCGTTCTGTTTGCAGTAGCGGTGTAGTTCTTCACCGTTGGCGATGACGACTTCGTTGCCTTCGGGCTGGACTTGAGGGTGCATGACCAGGCCGGCAACGCGTTCTTCGCGTTCTTTCGATCTGGGCTCGTGTGGACGTGTGTATTTTTTGAAGTCGCCGGATTTGTTGCGGAATTCCGGAGGGGGCCATTCGTTGTCTTTGCCTGCGTTGAGCTCTTCTTTGGGTACAAGGTTCACCCAGGCGGGCTGGCTCTGGGCCAGGTTGCGACCGGGCGAGGGGGCGTGGATGAGTTGCAGGCCGGCTTTGCGGCAGTGGGCGATGAGGGGGATAATTTTTTGCTGGACGACTTCTTCACCGCGTGCTTCGGTGTCTGTGATGTAGTGGCGGTCCCAGACGTCTACGAGGACGACGGCGGTCTGGTCCAGGGGAATTTCCCAGTCCAGGGTGGCGTAGTTGGTGTTTTTTTCGATCCATTCTACGCCTGGATCTACGTGCCAGCGGTAGTAGCGGGGGTTGATTTTTATGGTTTTTTCCATTGTGTTTCTCCTGGTTGTGTTGTTGGAAAGGCCCCCAC
>JAQCGA010000316.1 GCA_027619145.1 bacterium
TTCTACCGCTTCTGAAATTTATTCTGGGAGACGGGTTCCGGCTGGACCACTATTACGCGATTTACGCGCAGCAGGGTGCGGCCCGGCTGGGGTTGCACGGCGGAAGTACGCCGTACGATCCACCGGAATACTATCATTTTCGGAACGACCGGATGTTCAATGGGTTGACGGTGGTCGCGTGGAACTTGACAGATACGGGGCCGGCACACGGCGGGTTCTGCTGCCTTCCGGGGAGTCACAAGGCGAATTATCCATGTCCCAAAGAAATTAAGGAGTTGCACATAGAGTCCGGGCACCTGGTGGTGCCGGCAGCACCGGCCGGGTCTGTGGTGATTTTTACGGAGGCGTTGACGCACGGTACTGCACCGTGGACAGCGGCGCACGAGCGGCGGTCCCTGTTGTTCAAATACAGTCCGGCACAGCAGTCATGGTCCAAAGGGTACGCGCAGCCTCCGGAAGGGATCGAGCTTTCTGCGCGCCAGAAATTGCTGTTTGAACCTCCGTATTTCAGTGGGCGGGCTTCGCTGTTTGAAGATGGGGCGGGAGCGAAGTCGGATTACTGAGTTCATGGGATTGTTAACCAAGGAGCGGGCAATGAAGATTACGGATATTGAGGCAATTCCGATTACGATGCCCCTGGCGAAGCGGTACGATAACCATGCCGGGCGTACGCGAATGTACGACATGGATCAGCATTTGTTGGTGAAGGTAAAAACAGATAACGGGCTGGTGGGATATGGAGACGATGAGGATTTCTCAAAGCCGATTCCCCAGTCCGAACTGGAGCCGCTGATTGGACGAAGCCCGTTTGATTTCTTGCAGAATAATCTGCACCGGGCGCTGGGTATGGCACTGTACGACGTCATGGGGAAACATCTGGAGGTTCCGGCATACAAGCTGATGGGGCAGAAGGTGAGGGACGCGGTGCCGGTTGCTGCGTGGACGAGGCCGTGTCCACCGGAGGTATTTCGCGAGGAAGTGAAGCGGGCTGTGGAGCAGGGGTATACGATATTCAAGATGCATTCGGACGCGAAGTACGATGTGATTGAGCAGACGAAAGCCGCCGAGGAGGTGGCACCTCCGGGGTTCAAAATTCACTGGGATTTCAATCACAATCGGTGCCAGGCTACAATTCTTCCGATTATTAGCGAGCTGGAGCGCAACCATCCTATTGTGGGTTTTATTGAGGATCCGCTACCGTGGGCGGATATTGACGGTTGGCGCACTTTGCGTGCGCGTACGCGAATTCCACTGATTATGCACGTCCCGCAATTGGGCGGTATTCAGGAGATCATCCGGGGCGTGGCGGATATTTACATGGTTGGAAACGGTGGGATCGGGAATACGCTAATTTCCGGCTTTGCGTACGGGAAGGCAAATATACAGACACTGATTCAGCAGTCAGGCAATACGTTGATGAAAGCACTTGCACTCCATATGGCGGCCGTGTTGCCTACTGCGAGTGCCCATATTGTGACGCTGGCGGATCAGTACGATGAGGATATTACCACGGAGATGATTTCGGTGGATGAAGGGTTCTCCCGGGTGCCGGAAGGCCCAGGTCTGGGTGTGGAGGTAGATGAGGCGGCACTGGCGAAGACAATTTCCCGTACGCCGATTGAACGGTCCTCGTGCATTGGGGTGTTGCAATTGCCGGGAGGGCACCGGGTCTATAGCAAAGGAGATCCGGCCGTTCAGCGTTTCACTGGATATGAGGAGGGTGCTATTCGCGGGGTGAAATATGAACGGTGGGAGGATGACGGGTCTGAAAAATTTCGACAGATCCAGGCACAGCTGGAGAAGCGTGGGCCGTTCATGGAAATCGACAAGTAGGAAGGGCGCGGTTTTTTGCAAGAATAGGCCTGATTGTTGAAATTAAAAAGATCAGGATTTTTTCGGAGTATCGGACAGCGAGGTCTGGATGATGCCCTTGTCCGGGTTGGTGCGGAAGACTGTATTCTTGAAAGAGTTCTGGGTTCGGGTTTCGTTCTGACCAATTCGTATCCGAACCTGTGCATGGATTGTGCCGGGAACAGAAAGGTTTGCTTCTGCGGCAGACGTTCTCATTTGTGCACCGAGCACCTGTTTTTCTTGCGCATATTTCTTGCGCTGTTGCATGAGCTGGTTGGCTTTTTTTACGTAGTGCACAATGGCGTGCTTGCGCGAAGGGTTCAGGAGGACGGCCCGGCGGACCTCATCTGCGGTCAGCGTTTTCAGCCCTATGGCGTTTAACAGGTTGCGAAGAAAGGCATCTACCTGGAGGGTGCATTGTTCAACTTTATCGTATCTAGTATGCAGGTCCAGGTCAGTGCCAGCAGCGAGAAAGGTGGAGGTGTTTCTTTCGGAACCTGCGTTCCTTGAGGTGATACTCTTGTGCGCCCAGGTTTCTCCTCCCACAATACCGCCTCCGGAACCTCCTCGGCCTTCTACGACAACGCTCCCCTTGCTGTGGATGTGCGCGTTGTGAATGTAGGAACCAACTACAACATCGCCGCCTGTTTGTACACGGGCATGGTGTATGAATTTGGCGGCAACAGCTCCCGCAGCTTTCACGTGTGTATCCTGGCCTAAAATGCCCTGGCGGATCGTTATGTTTCCACCCGCCTGGAGCCTCACTGCGTTTTCCACGCTGCCTGAGATCGAGATATCGCCGGTTGCTGACACGTGAAACCCACTGGTAACCGAGCCACGGATCTCAACGTTCCCAAGGAAGTTGATATTTCCAGTGTGGTAGTTCACATCTCCTGCGATCTGGGCGACAGGGTGAACAGCCACGTTGTAGCGTTTTACAGGACCATCCGGGGTGGCAATTTCGAAGATCTGTACGCTGGCACCTCCGTCGATGTCGGCGTATAGTTGCTGCGCCCCGTTGCTTTCCTGAAGGCGAACGTTTTCGCCGGCTTCCAGTGCAATCCCAATCGGCACCGTTGTAGGGATTTCTTCGCCTCGAACGGTTTGGCCGGGTTTGCCGGGTACGGGTGGAATGCTCCTGGCCAGAAGCGCATCCTTTTTCACGGGAGGGAACAGGTTGCGCTCTTTGAAATCAATAGAACCGTCAGATTGAATTGCGCCGGCCTGGAGCTGGAATTCAAATGAAAAACCCGGTGTGCCGTCCTGGGGTGGTATGGGAGGCCGGCCGTATGCGAGCGGAGCAAGGATCGATAGACGCTCCCACTTGCTGCAAACATCCTGGATGGCTTCCTCTCGAATGCCAGAGATGATGCCGGCTGCTGCGAGTGTGGCGCGGATTTCATCTGGAGAGGGGGGGAGGCTGGTTGAGGCTGGTGGCGATAAATTTAAGAAGAACGCAGCGAGCCCGTCGAGGGGAACCCAGATGGGAGCAAGGACGGAGAGCTGATCGTTCTGCAGTCCGGCGTATCCCCACAATGCGGCTGTGAACAGGGTACCGTTTGATGCGATCCGAACGCCAGGGCCAGGTAGGATTTCTGTACCCGGGGTCTGTATCGGCTCAGGCGGGATCGGTTGGCCTCGAACGTCCATACCAGGTTCCTCGGCGCCCACGGTCAGGGTGGCCAGGAGGTCTCCGGGATGGACGAGCCATCCGGTCTGTTCTTTCGCTGCAGCTTCGAGTTCGGCTGGGTCTGGCAAGACAAGGAGTCGGGCTATGAGATCGAGAGAAGGACAGACGTCTGGATCGGCTGATTGGTATTGAAAGTACGGTGGCGCAGGTTTTCTGGCAGGCTTTCCTTTGGCTGCAACCACGTCACGAACCGGAGTTCCTGTTTCACGGGCGATGTTGATGGCTTCCTGGAGACGTTGTTCGCAAAGACCAAATGAGACCCCATTTTTTTCCAAAAAAGCATGAATTCCTTCCAGCGTAATTTCCGGAGGCACGGCACGCAGGATGGCTTTGAGGCCATTGTCAGACAGATTGAGGGAGAGTGTTGGGTGTACGGGAGGTTCAGTAGGCTTGGGTTCCTGGTTCTCTTCTGGACTGGATAGTACCTGAGGTGTTAATGCGAGATCTGGTGTTTGCTGTGGAGGGGGCTGGTGGCGTTTCGATGCTCCGGACGGTGGAGGGTTTTCTGCTTCTTCCAGGCCCTGGTCAATCTCCTGATTGAGTGGGTCAATGCCAGGTTGCACATCCTGTGATTGTTTTTTTTTCTTTCCCATACGGTGGCACCTCCGGGCATTTGTGTCCGGGTGGGATTATTCTTGCACGCTGTAGCGGTCCATGAGGATGCGAAGGATGTCTCCAGTGCTGACGATTCCTGAGACTCTGTCGTCTTTTACAATGACCAAGCGGTGAATGTGGTTGGAAACCAGCATGCCGGCAAGATTCCCAATGGAGGTCTGTTCGGTTGCGGTGATCACATTACTGGACATAAGTGCACGGACAGGGCGGTCCAGGATTTCGTCGGTCGGTTTGAACAATCCGCTGGCTTCGGACAAGCGGTCCATTGCCGGCGAGGTATGAAAGTCTGATTCAGGAATGTCCGATTGATCCAGCGTTTCCGCGCCAAGGGCAATCAGGTCCGTAATCGAGATGACGCCCACCAGATTTCTGTTCGCATCTACAACAGGGACTCCGCTGATCTGTTTATCGTGTAGCAGGTCCAGCAGTTCTTTAACGGTGGTTTCTTCGTGCACGCAGACGACCGGTGTGCTCATGATGTTGTTAGCGGTGAGGTTCATCTTCAGACCTCCAGTCTGAATGGGCTGGCGAGAGCGTCGCTTCCGCAGCCAGGAGCATACCGTCCAGGATTTTGATTGCCAGAGCATCTACTGCGGTTCTGGTACGGCTGAGGTCGCTGGATGCGAGGTCTGGGTGGTCTACGGAAGTGGCCGAGACATAGAATTTGATTTTGGGTTCTGTGCCTGAAGGGCGTGCCGTAACACGCGTGTGGCCCTGTTCTGTAAATGTGAAAGCCATGACGTTTCCGGTCGTGCCTTCCACAGAGCGGGTTTTTCCGGTTTGCACATGGGTTGCCTGTCCGGCCTGGTGGTCGATCACTTCGAAGACGGGGTGGCCGCCAATTTCTGCGGGGGGGTGGTTGCGCAGGCCGTTCATGATGGTTGCAATTTCATGGCTGCCGTCCACACCGGGGCGGGTGAGCGATTTTTGGGTTTCCCGGAAGTAACCGTAGGTCGCATAGATGTGGTCTAGATACGCTCGTAAGGTACGGCCTTGTGTTTTCTGAGATGCGGCGCATTCCGAAATGAGAAGGGCAGCGATGGCCGCATCTTTATCCCGGACAAAAGAACCAGCGAGGTAGCCGTGGCTTTCTTCCGTGCCGAAGAGAAACTCGGCTCCGGCGGGTAGTTGTTCAATAACGTGGCTAATGTACTTAAAGCCGACGAGCAAGTTGTCCACCACTTTTGCCCCGAACGAGCGGGCGATGATGCTGGTGAGGTCTGTGGTGACAATGGTTTTGGCGACGACGCCCTGGGCGGGAAAGTCTCCACGATTTTTTCGGGTTTTCAGGATGTAGTAGCAAAG
>JAQCGA010000317.1 GCA_027619145.1 bacterium
TTTCCACTGGCATTTTCGGTGGCCGGCGGAGACACGGCATCTGCACTGGCTGCCGGATGCCCGGTGGTGGTGAAAGCGCATCGGTCCCACCCGGGTACAGCAGAACTGGTAGGTCGCGCCATTCAGAAGGCGGTACGGGATTCAGGTATGCCAGAAGGCGTGTTTTCGATGTTGCACGGCCGCGGGCAGGAGGTAGGAACGGCTCTGGTGGCCCATCCGGCAGTGAAGGCCGTTGGGTTTACAGGCTCTCACAAAGGAGGTCGAGCGCTGTTCAACGTGGCGTCTTCCCGGCCTGAGCCAATTCCAGTCTATGCGGAAATGGGCAGCCTGAACCCGGTATTTCTGCTTCCAGGGGCTCTGAACGTCCGTGCAGAAGAGATTGCACAGGGGCTGTGCAAGTCGGTAAATTTGGGTGTGGGTCAGTTCTGTACGAATCCTGGCCTGGTGTTAGGCTTAGAGGGAGAAGCTCTGGAAAACTTGAAGGTCGGTTTGACCTCTTTATTTTCAGAACAGGCGCCCGCAACCATGCTCAATCCGGGGATCCGGGAGGCGTACGCGGCTGGCGTACAGGCCATACAAGAGACATCCGGGGTGCACACGGTGGGCCGGGCTAACAATGAACCGGATCCAGACAAGACGCAAGCTGCGGCACACGTTTTTTCCACGGATGTGGAAACGTTCTTGAGTGTGGAAGAACTTAGCCAGGAAGTATTTGGACCGTCTACGCTGATGGTGGGATGCCGATCTAAACAGGACATGGAGGCGGTGGCCTACCGGTTGGAAGGCCATCTGACGGCTACGTTGCACGGGACCGAAGCGGATATGGAGGAATATAAAACCCTGATTTCGATTCTGGAAGCGCGGGTAGGACGCCTGGTTTTTAACGGGTTCCCTACGGGGGTAGAAGTGTGTTCTTCCATGCACCACGGCGGGCCATACCCGGCCACAACAGATGGGCGGTCCACGTCTGTAGGAACGGCGGCCATATACAGGTTTACCCGGCTGGTGTGTTACCAGGACTTTCCACAATCCGCCCTGCCGCCTGAGCTTCAAGATGAGAACCCGGTTGGGATCTGGCGGAAGGTAGACAGTGTGTTTACAAAGGATGTTCTTTGAAAAAGAGGAGCAGGGCAACGAACGGTTTCAGCTTGTTTGGACGAAATTCATGAACAAGGCTCAGGTACATATTATTATTGCCTCACAAGACGTGGAATTGGTTCGCCAGATGGAGCGGATTTTTCCCAGGCGGACGTGCGTGACGTGGGAACCGAACCTGGATCGCGTGTTGGGAAGGTTCGAGGATGAAACATTCGATGTACTGGTCATTACGGGTGGCGCATTTCAGACGGGTAAAGTGGATGGGATTGAACTGCTGGAAGTGATTGCCACGCAGAGTCCGGTCACTCAAATTTTGTTTTTGGCCTACCGGGAAGATTTGGGCATTGCCATGTCTGCACTGAAGGCGGGCTCTTATCAGTATGCCCGGTTACCCGTTGGTGATGAAGAGCTGAAATTGCTGGCTCAGTCCGCGATGGAGCGGCAGCCACAAGGTGGGATGAATCGATTGTTGAAGGCAGGAAAAGCAGAGGCACCCTACGAAGAAATTGCAGGAAAATCCGAAGTGCTACAGGAGGTGTACAACCAGATTCGTCAGGCTGCTGCAACGGATATTCCGGTCTTGTTGCAAGGAGAGACTGGGACGGGCAAAGATCTGGTGGCGAAGGCGATTCACCGGGAAAGTGCGCGCAGCACAGGACCCTTTGTACCGGTGAATCTTGGGGCGGTACCATCTGAACTGGTGGGTAGCGAATTGTTTGGCCATGAAAAAGGCGCGTTTACGGGCGCACTGGAGCAACGGGCGGGCAAATTTGAGATGGGCAACCATGGCTCGGTGTTCCTGGATGAGATCGGTACGATCGATGAGAAAGTTCAGGTGAGTCTGCTGCGCCTGATTGAGCAGAAGAAGCTTCACCGACTGGGCGGGCGGAAGTTGTTTGAGACGGACGTGCGCTTGATTGCCTCAACCAATGAAGAGTTGTCTACCCTGGTTCAGTTGGGGAAGTTCCGAGAAGATCTGTTTTATCGATTGGATGTGTTCCGTATTTCCTTGCCGCCGCTGCGACAGCGCCAGGGAGATATCCTATTGCTTGTGGAAGAGTTTTTGAGGCGGTACGGTCGCTCATTTCAAAAAAATATTCATGGCGTTTCTCCGGAGTGCGCCGGTCTACTGGACGCCTACGAATGGCCAGGCAATATTCGAGAATTGAAGAACGTGATTCAGCGGGCTGTGTTGGTGTGCGAGGGAAACGAGTTGGGCATAGAGCACCTGCCTCCCCGGTTTCGGAAAGAAGAAGCGGTACGGTCCACGGTTACATTTGAAGTGGGTACGCCACTCCACGAGGTGGAGCGGGAGATGGTGGTCCAGGCGCTGTCCGCTACCAGGAACAATCGGAAGCGAGCGGCGGAACTGCTGGGGATCAGCCGACGGTCCCTGTACAACAAGCTGCACAAGCACGGTATTAACTGATAAGGGAAGCGTGTAGCATTTCTGAAATATTTCGATACGAAATTTTGGATCGCATTTTATTTGTGGTGTATGCTCTTGAGTGAGGGATGTGGATTGTAGAACTTGTGAATCTACCTTGTGTATATTGCGTGTATCTGGACAATACAAAAGTAGGGGGCTGTTGCCAGCCGATATTAGGCGGCCGTGAAACAACGGCGTTTCTCGAGAGGGTATTCAATGAAGCAGCGCGAACCATCGATTGCGCGATTCTTCCAGCGGTTGAAACCCGTAGTGCCCATTATTTTCAGGTTCTACTGGTTGTTCATCTTTTGCGGCACATTGCTGACTGCGGGCGGTCTGTACTTGACGATTGGCGGATATTTTATTCCGGACGCACCTCGGTTGCGTATTCAGACGGACCTGTCAAGCCTGATTCCACATACGTACCAGAGCGTACGGGCTCTGGATGAGATGAAAGAGAGTGTGGGCGGCATTGACAAGATCGAGGTATTGCTGGAGTGCGAGGATTTCGACGCGTCTTTGCAGTTTGCAAAAGAGCTGACTCCCCAATTGCTTCGTTTGAAAAATCCGCGCACCGGCGAGCCGTACATTTCGAGTGTGGAATATGAGAAGCCAGTAGAGTTTTTTGAAAAATACCAGCTTTTTTTTGTAGATCTGGAGACGCTGGAGAATTTGCAGGAACGGATTGATGAGCGAATCCTGGAAGAAAAGATCAAGCTTTCGCCTCTGTATATTGATTTGTCTGATGGAGACGAGGAGGAGGTTGAAGAGGGTGGCTCGCTGGCGGACCTGGAAAAAAAGTATGAATCCCACGTTCCCAAGCGGTACCTGGCTACGAACGACAGACGGTATCTGTTGATGCGCTGCTATGTGAACGGCAGTACCCTGGATGTTTCGCTGGCTCGCAATCTGTACAATGAAGTTAAAGAGCTGGTTGGGTCGAGGCCGCTGGACTCGTACCATCCTTCTTTGTCGTTTGAACTGGGTGGCGAGGTGCGTAACCGGTTTGAAGAATACGATATTATCATCAAAGATGCATTGCGAAACCTGGCGGGGGGGCTGATCCTCCAGTTGGTGTTGATTATGTTTTTCTTTCGCCAGCCTATTCGGCTGGATGGAGCAGAATCGATTCCGCGCAAAGGTTTGATTTTTTTGGGTGGTCTGTTGCGCCAGGTTGTGGCTGCATTTTCGATTTCACTTCCGTTGCTGATGTCCATCGTGTGGACGTTCGGCATCACGTATCTTGTCATTGGGCAACTCAATACGATTACGGTGTTCCTGTTTGTGGTTCTGTTTGGAATGGGAATTGATTTTGGCATTCATGCATACGCACGATACCTGGAAGCGCGGGCGGACGGTGCGGATGTGCCGGAGTCTCTGGAAACCGGAATTTTGAAAACAGGCGCGGGTATCTGTACTGCCGCACTGACAACATCGGCGGCGTTTTATTCGCTTCAAATTACGGAGTTTCGGGGGTTCTCGGATTTCGGATTTATTGCGGGTACGGGTATTTTATGTGCGATGGTGGCCATGTTGTTTGTGTTGCCTGCGTTTGTCACGCTGGCTGAGAAGCTGGGCGTGGTACAGGTCCGGGAGGCGCGGGGGAGCAATCCGAAAACCATCCAGCGCTTGCTGGGATATGCCCGGCCCGCGTTCTGGATATGTCTGGTGGCTGCGATCCTGATTGTTCCATTTTTACCCAGGCTGGAGTTTGAATACAATTTCCGCAATTTGCGGGCCGAAATTCCGGCTCTGAACGCTGTCAAGCAGAAGATCCACAATGTGAATGTGGATGCAGAGGGAGAGGACCTGAGTTCGCCGGCTATCCTGTTGGCGAAAAATCCGGAAGATATGGAAGACCTGGTGAAGATGTTGCGGGAGATTAAAGATTCGGATACGGATGTGCCGACTATTGGCAAGGTGGAGAGTATTATGGACCGGTTCCCGCAGAACCAGGAGGAGAAGCTAAAAATAATCCGGGAGATTCGGGAGCACGTGAACCGGGAAGGGTTGAAGCTGCTCAAAGGAGAAGACAAGGTCCGGTTGGAGCGGTTGCAGAAGGCGTTGGAGGCTGACGAACTGCTGACAATGGCAGAGGTGCCCATGAGCCTGAAGCGCAGGTTTTTGGGTAAGGATGGCGAGATTGGCGATTTTATTTTTATCTATCCAGACGTACTATTGAGAGATGGGAAGATGGCGATTGAATTTGCCCGGGATATCCACTCGCTGTCTATGATGGATGGGATCAAGGCACCTTCTGGAAACGTGTATTACGCATCCAGTGGTTCCATCGTGCTGGCGGATATGCTTCTGTTGATTCAGCGGGATGTGGATATTGCTGTGGTTCTGACGTCAGTTATTATCATCCTTTTCGTTTTTCTCGAATTCCGTTCTTTGCGGCACACGCTTCTGGTACTTGCACCGTCGATGGTGGGATTTCTCTGGCTGTTCGGGGTGCAACTTTTATTCGGAATTAAATTTAATCTGTACAATATTGTGGTATTGCCCTTAATTGTTGGATACGGAATTGATGATGGTGTGCACCTGATGCACCGGTACCTGGAAGAAGGGGTAGGAGAGATCGCCACGGTGTTGAGGACCACCGGACGCACGGTGGTGATGACAACGGTGACAACGACGGCCGGGTTTTCAGGGCTGGTATTTGTGCATCACGGTGGTCTGAATTCACTGGGCGATTACGCGATTCTAGGGTTGGGCCTGACCATGGTTGCGGCCTTATTTTTCCTGCCAGCGGCTCTGCGGATGCTGGAAGGGAGGCGCAAGGTTTGAAACGAGTTGTGTGCAGAAAGTGTACAGTGCAGTTTTTTGAAAACTTCTGGTTTTTAGCAGTCAAGTGATTCACCCGTGTGCTTTTTGAGTTTTTAACGTGCGCCTGTCAGCCAGACAGGCGCACGTTT
>JAQCGA010000318.1 GCA_027619145.1 bacterium
CGTGTAGTGGGCGTGGTGTTGATGTTTTCCAGCATTGTGCTGGTATCGCTGTTTACCGCTATGGTGTCTTCTATTTTTGTTGCCAGAAGAATACAGGAGGGCAGAGGATTGGAAGCCGTGAAATTTGAAGACCATGTGTTGTTGTGCGGCTGGAATTCTCGGGCGCTTCGGACGCTGGCAACGCTGGATCGGAGCGAGCAGAGTACGCAGGTCGTATTGATTAACCAGCTTGCATCTGAAGATATCGAGGCGATTGTACATGATCAGGCGAATCTGGAGATTCAGTTTATCCGGGGCGATTTTACGCGAGAAGAAGTGCTGGAACGGGCGAATATCCGGCAGGCGGCCAGCGTGATTTTATTGCCGGACCGGTCCGATGCATCTGCGGTGGGATCACCGGATCAGCGCACCATTCTGGCGGCCCACGTGATGCGTTCTATTAACCCGGAGATTCAGGTGTTTGCCCACTTGCTGGAGGAAAAACACGCGCTGGATCTTAAGCGGGCAGACGTGGATGGTGTGGTGGTGAGCGATGCGTATTCTGGGGAATTGCTGGCGGATTACGTGATTTCTCCGGGAACCACACAACTGGTGGATCAGCTTGTGGATGATCAGATTTCGCCCAATGTGAGGCGGGTCCTGGTGCCAGACGGGTTCGTAGGAGCGCCTTCTATGGAGTTGTTCGTGCACATGAAGCAGGAGTATAACCAGGTTCTTCTGGGCTACGTGAGTGAACGGCCAGGATTTGGTCTGGAGGACGAGATCTCTGGTGGGAACAGGGAGATTCTGGAGTTGATTAAACGGAAGGTGCAGGAGGCGGGTATCAAAACCCGAACCAAGAGCCGGGTAGAAGTGAAGATCAATCCGCCAATGGATTATATTATCCGCGAGGGAGACTATGCCATTGTCATCTGTAACGACAACGACTGAGGCCGGTCCGCAGGATGTTTCCCTTGAGGAGCTGGGCCTGTTTCATATTTTTCGGGGGCTGGACGAATCCCGGCTGGCGATGATTCGGTCTATCATCGAAGTCGAGGAAGTGAAGGCTGAAGAGGCGGTGATTCGCGATGGAGATGTGGGCGATACGTTTTACCTGCTTCTGAAGGGCGAGGTAGAGGTGAGTAAGGCGTTGGTGATGCGTATGTCCCGGCAGGAGGTGGATCAGACGGACAAGTCGTTGATCCGGTTGAATGCTGCGCCGCATCCTGAGTTTGGGAAGCCCGCATTCGGCGAAATGGCTTTGTTCAACGAAACGTGCAAGCGGTCTGCCACAGTGGCCGCTACAAAAGCGTCCATGCTGGGGGTGATTCGGCACGGCGATTTTGTGGAACTTTGCGAGCAGGACCCAGAGATCGGATATCGGGTATTTATGAATATTGCTCAGGTGTTGAGCAATCGGTTGGACAAGGCCAACCAGGATGTACTGAATTTGACAACGGCGCTGAGTTTTGTGCTGGCTCCGGGTTAGGCAATTACACAAAAATCCCATTGGGGCGATATGAAAGGACCGGTGATTTCTTGAATAGACAACAACATCAGCTGATGACGGTGCTTCAGAAGATCCGGGTTTTTTCGGGGTTGTCTTTACAGCAGTCGGAATTTCTAGTGCGCATCTGTCAGTCTCGCTCATACGAGCCGGAGAAGTATGTGTACCGCGTAGGCGGCGAGAGCGACGAGATGTTTATCCTGATTGCCGGGAAACTGAAGGCTGTGAGTAAAGCAGGACAGGTGTTGGGGGACATCCTTCCCGGGCAGTCTACCGGAGAGATGGGTGTGTTTACCGGGCAACCCCGGTCTGCCAGTATTGTTTCTGTAGAGAAATCTGTGGGGTTGGCTGTGGGAAAGCAGAATCTGGAAGCGTTGTTAAAAACAAACCAAGAAATGCGTGCGACGGTGCTTCAAAACGTGGTAGATCTGTTATCTCACCGGTTGGTGGAAGCAGACAAGAAGATTGAGGAGCTACGAGCTAAGATTCCCAAAAAAGGGTAGCGTGGGAGCCTTCCGGTTTTTCCAGAGGAGCGAGGCAGCATGGCTGAAGAAATAGAAACTGCAGAAAAATCTTCGGAAGAGCCGACCACGCTACGAGAATTGGCGGCTCTTTTTTTGCGGGTGGGTGTTTTGGGGTTCGGTGGGCCTGCTGCCCATATTGCGATGATGGAAGAAGAGGTGGTGGAGCGCCGGAAGTGGTTTTCCCACCAGGCGTTTCTGGACCTGGTGGGTGCCACCAGCTTGATTCCGGGGCCCAATTCCACGGAGATGGCCATTCATGTGGGATATATCCGCGCGGGGTTGGCCGGGCTGCTGGTTGCCGGTTTCTGTTTTATTTTTCCGGCAGTGTTCATTACAACGGCTTTTGCATGGGGGTACGTACATTATGGAGCGCTACCACAGGTCGCGCCTTTTTTGTATGGGATTAAGCCAGCGGTACTGGCGGTAATTCTGGGTGCAGTCTGGCGTCTGGGACGCCGTGCTGTGAAGGGGTGGCGATTGATGATACTGGGTACAGCCGTAACACTGGTGTCGTTGACAGATTTTCATACGGTCCTGGCGTTGCTTGGCGGAGGTCTGGTGGGGATGTTCTGGTTGCGTGCGGCAGACCGGGGTGGAGATGCGGGAGCCGTTGTGGCCGGAGTGCTGGCGTTGCCTAAAAAGGCGTGGGCGGCCACGGTGCTGGCGGCTGGAGGGGCTGGGGCCGGGGTTTCTCTGTGGCCGCTGGGGTTGTTTTTTTTGAAGGTGGGAGCTGTCTTGTACGGGAGTGGGTACGTGCTGGTTGCATTTCTGGAAAAAGGGCTGGTACAGGAGTACGGGTGGTTGACACAGCAGCAACTTCTGGAGGCCATTGCGATTGGGCAGTTCACGCCCGGGCCAGTGTTGTCTACGGCGGCGTTTATTGGATATGTGATTGCGGGAATGCCGGGTGCAGCTGTGGCGTCTGCGGCAATCTTTCTCCCATCGTTTCTGTTCGTGGTTGCGCTGAATCCACTCTTACCACACCTGCGGCGTTCCCGGTGGATGGCAGCGTTTCTGGATGCGGTAAATGTGTGTGCTGTTGGCGTGATGGCCGGGGTGATGCTGGAACTTTCGGCACAGACTCTGGTTGACTGGCCTGCTATGCTGATTGGTGCGGTTGCCGCTGTTGCGGGGGTATGGCGGAATGTGAGTGCGGTCTGGTTAATTTTAGGTGGTGGGCTGGTGGGCTGGGTCTGGATTTTTGTCATTGTTTAGGATTTTGAGACGGAGGATACCGGATGGACCTGTATGAAAAGTACCGGCTGACGCGTACGATTAATGCCTGTGGAAAAATGACGCATCTGGCGGGCGCGATTGTGCTGCCTGAGATTATTGAAGAAGTGAATGAAGCGATGCGGTGTTTTTTTGATCTGGGAGAGTTGCAGCAGCGTGCCGGCGAGGTGATTGCGCGAGCAACAGGTGCAGAGTGGGGCTGTGTAACGGCGTGTACGGCGGCTGGAATTTCACTGGGTGTAGCGGCATCGATGACGGGGAATGATTTGGGGCGGGTGTGGCAGCTTCCGGATACGGCCGGGATGAAAAACCAGGTGGTGATCCAGAAGGGGCACACGGTGAATTTTGGGGCACCAGTCACGCAGATGATCCGGATGGCCGGGGCAGAGGTGGTGGAAGTGGGGACAGTGCACAATACAAGCGAAGTCCATCTCCGGCATGCGATCAATGAGCAGACGGCGGCTGTTGTTGTTGTTGTATCTCACCATACGGTGCGATACGGGTTTGTGCCGTTGGAGAAGACGGTGGCCATTGCACACGAATACGGGGTGCCAGTGATTGTAGATGGTGCGGCACAATCGTTTCTGATTCGGGAAATTGTGGGTACAGGAGCGGACCTGGTGATTTGCAGTGGGCACAAATATTTGTCTGGAACCACAGCGGGTGTGGTGGCTGGAAAGAAGGAGCTGGTGGAGGCGGTGGTTCTCCAAAGTAGAGGGATTGGGCGGCCAATGAAAGTAGGGAAGGAGGGCGTTTTTGGGGTGATGGCGGCATTGGGGTACCGGATGAAGCTGGATGTAGATGGCTGGGAGAAAGAACAGGATCGCAAGGTGCGCCGGGTGATGGAACGTTTGGAAGGCATTGCGGGGATTGGGTTGAGCGTGGACAGAGATCCGAATGGGAATCCCTTTAGCCGGGCGCGGGTAACGGTGGATACGGAGCGTGTGGGATTGAGTGCGGAGGCGATTAACCGGGCGATGATGGATGATGATCCGTCCATCCGGTTGCGGGCGCACCATACGGACGAGGGGTATTTTACGGTGGACGCGATGGAGTTAACAGATGAAGAGGTAGAACTGGTGTGCAATCGGCTGGTAGGATTATTGAAGGCTCCGGATGCGGAGAAGGTGCAGCTTATGGGAAAGTACGGCGGGGGCCGGGCAGTGTCTGCCCGGTTGTCCTGGTTGCGGTAACGTTACAATAGAAAGTCCCTCTCCTGCTTTTTGTGGGAGAGGGACTTTTTTGTTTTTCAGAGATTCTTAAAAGTTGATATCGAAGTTGACGGACAGGCTGTGGCGACCGGGGTAATTATAATAGAGGTCGTTGGAGAGGTTCCGGTCAAAGGTATAGCCGATCTGTGAGCGTAGTGCTGGAGTCAGCGGAACTTCAAAAATTGCTGAGAGGGAAGCGTTTCGGTCCTGTCTGCGTTCTTCGAGCGAGGTCGGCAGGCCGTAGAGATCCAGGGCAGACTGTGTTTGGTAGTTTCGAATTTCATATCCTCCTTCCAGAAGGAGGCGCGTTGCAGCCGGGAGTTGCTGGGTGAGGCGGGCGGTCCATTCGTGGCCGCCGTAGTCGTAGCGGTCTGCAAGGAGGTCGTCGTCTTGCAGGTAGATGTTCTCAAGTTCGTTGTTCGATTTTGCGGTGGTGTTGAAGCGGGCCTGATATCGGAGACTCAGCCCGGTATCTTCTGCCAGGGATTGGGCTATCTGGAAGCCGAACAGGATTTGTGCCTCGGGACCGTTGTGGGTTTTGTAGCCGTACTGGAAGTCTGTTCGGAGGGTGGTGCGGGTGGAGAAGAACCGGTTGAGCTGGAGAGAAAAGTCATGGTCCACATACCGGGAGGCATCCATGTTCCAGTACTTGCGCAAGCTCAGGCTGTAGCCTGCCCGGAAGAGGAGGCTTGGTCGCAGATACACTTTCGCGTTCAGGTAGCTTTTCAGGCCGGTGTAGTCATATATATCATAATAGGAGCGGTCCAACCGGAGAGAAAGCACGCTGCCGGTAGAAAGCAGGTTTTTGCTGCCGGGCAGGCGGTGTGCATAGGCGATGCCCAGGTTGTTGACGGCAAAGGTTCGTTCGCCAACGCGGGAGAAGATATAGCCATCTGTAGAATAATAGGTTTGGAGGTTGGAACCTGCACTGTCTTTTCGGAATTTGAAGGTGGCGTTCAGCCGGGTAACATAGTCCGCTTCCTGGATGGC
>JAQCGA010000319.1 GCA_027619145.1 bacterium
CGAAAGAAGGCAATTTAGAAGAGTTGCGCACGGCCCAATTTTTTTCGATTACTACCAAGTTCATGGTATTTCTTGGAGCTTCGGTGGGCGTGATTACCGGTGTGATTTTGTTGTTGATTTATAAGGATTTCACGTATGTGATTCAGGCGCTATCCAACCAGGAACCGTTCCAATTTTCCTGGGTGGTCAAAGAAGTGTTATTCGTTTCCGGGTTGTTGCTGGCGGGTTGTTTTGCGGTTGCACGGAAGTACAGCGGCAATCTACGGTTGATGTTCGACCTGCAGATGGAGGCGTTTGGGGCCGTTGAAAAGGGGAATTATGATACGTTTGTGCCTGTGGTGAGCAATGACGAATTCAGCATGATTGCCGAGCAGACCAACCAGATGATTGTGGGGTTGCGGGAGCGGGAGCGAATCAAGCGAGCCTTTGGGAAATATATGAGCCCCACGGTGGCACAGACCGTGTTGAGTAATGAGCAAGAGACGAATCTGGGTGGCCGAGAGGTAGAAGTTGCGGTTTTGTTTACGGATTTGCGGAATTTTACGCCGCTTTCAGAGCGGTGCACCCCCCAGGAGGTTGTAGGGTTGTTGAACGAGTATTTTTCGATGGTGGTAGAGACAGTACATCGCCACGGGGGCGTGCTGGACAAGTTTATCGGTGATGCGGCTATGGCGGTGTTCGGGCTGGATGAGGGCGGAAATGCCTGTGAAGATGCGGTGCAGACGGCATTCGAGATTCGGCAGGGCCTGGAGGTGCTGAACCGGCGTTTTGCAGCGCGCGGCCTGCCGGAGGTGCGAAACGGGGTTGGTGTACATTTTGGCGTGGTGGTGGCCGGAAATATTGGGTGCGAACAGCGCCTGGAGTACACCGTGATTGGCGATGCGGTGAATACGGCTTCGCGGCTGGAGAGTTTAACGAAAGAGTTGCCCTCGGTGATTGCGATCTCCGAAACGGTGTACGAACGGCTGGGCGTGGAACTCAGGGATGGGCTGATTTTTGTGGGCGAGCACGATTTGAAGGGGAAATCTGGCAAGATTCCGGTGTACGGGCTGTCCCAGAAAACAGCAGCATAAGGGGGATGGGGTGAAGATAACCGGTGTAAAAACAGCCGAAGTGCGCGGGCACGGGTACTCGTTGTTTGTGAAGGTGCAAACGGACGAGGGCCTGGAAGGGGTTGGCGAGTGTATTCACGGCGGTGATGGGGTGGCCCGGTTGGTGGAAGATATGGGCCGGATGATTGCCGGAGAAGACCCGCTGGATGTAGATCGGCTCTTTGAGATGATTCGGCGGCGGTACATTTTTAATGGGGCGCTGGCGGGCAATGCGGTTACCGCGATGACCGGAGTGGAAATCGCACTCTGGGACCTGGCTGGCAAAGCGCTGGGCGTGCCGGTGTACCGGTTGTTGGGTGGGAAATTTCGGGACCGCATCCGGTTGTATTGCGACTGCCATGCCGGGCGGGATGAGACACCAGAGTCATATGCGGCGCGGGCAAAAGAAGTGGTGGCGATGGGGTTTAACGCCATCAAATTTGATATTGATCATGCAAAGAGTCCACACAAACTGGACGCGTTCAACGGGTCGATCACGCCGGGCGAATTGGCAGAAATGGTGGACAAGGTTACGGCGGTACGTGAAGCGATTGGCCCGAGTGTTGACCTGGCAATTGATATGCACGGCCAGCACGACACGTACGCGGCCATTCGGGTTGCCCAGGCGCTGGAACCGTTTAACTTGATGTGGCTGGAAGAACCGGTACCGCCAGAAAATATTGATGCGATGCTGGAAGTGAAACGGTCTACCCGAACGCCGATTTGCGCGGGCGAGAACCTGTATATGCGCTGGGGGTTCAGGGATCTGATTGAAAAGCAGGCAGTGGACGTGATTATGCCAGACCTGCCCAAGTGTTGCGGGTTATCGGAAGGCCGTAAAATTGCGAATATGGCCGAAGTGTATTATATCCCGCTGGCACCGCATAATGTGTGTGGACCTCTGGGAACAATCGCTTCTGGCCACGTGTGTGCATCGGTACCCAATTTCCTGGTACTGGAATGGCACTGGGTGGACCGACCCCACTGGCACGAACTGGTGGAGGCGGACCCTCCATTGATTCAAGACGGATATTTGTTGTTGCCGGACGGGCCGGGGCTGGGTGTGACGTTGAATGAGGAAGCGGCCCGGAAATATGCGCGGCCGGACCGGCCATTTTTTGAGTAAGAGGATTGCCGGAAGGGGCATCCCAATGTTCAGGCTTTTTTAATGAGGTGAATCATGGCACAATCCAGAGGTACGGTAGAACCCATTGAGACCGAAGAGCAGTTGATCGATCAGATGACCACCCCGTCGCAGGAAGTGATTGAGGCGGTTTCGAAGATTGACGGCGAGGTGATGATTTTAGGCATTGCAGGGAAAATGGGCATCACGTTGGGCGAGCTGTTTGTGCGTGCCGGTGCAAAAGGTGTGATTGGCGTGTCCCGTTTTTCCAAGCCGCAGGACCGGGAAGAACTGGAAGCCAAGGGAATTCGTACGGTGAAGTGCGATCTGACCGATGACGAGGGGTTGCGGAAGTTGCCGGAGTCCGGGCATATTGTTTTGATGGCGGGCCATAAGTTTGGTGCTACGGGAAATGAGTCTTTGACGTGGGCCATGAATACCCTGCTGCCGGCCAAGGTGATGCAGCGTTTTCCACAATCGCGTATTCTTTATGTGTCTTCGGGGAATGTGTACCGATTTCGGAATCCCAAAGAGGGAGGTGCCGTGGAGTCTGCGCCGGTAGACCCCATTGGCGAGTACGCACAGTCTCGGCTGGGTGGCGAGCGACTGGTAGAGTTTTATTCAGAGCGCAACGGTACACCCGTAGGAATTATTCGGCTGTTTTACGCAACAGAATTGCGGTATGGGATTATCCTGGATGTGGCGCAGAAGGTGTGGAACCAGCAGCCGCTGAACCTGGCCATGGGCTACGTGAATCAGATCTGGCAGGGCGATGCCAATGCGTATCTGGCCCAGGCGTTTCCGTATTGCGAAAGCCCCGCTCGGGTGCTGAATATGACAGGGCGGGATATTCTTTCGGTGCGCGAACTTGCAATGCAATTGGGCGAACTGATGGGCAAAGAACCGGTACTGGAAGGTATTGAGTCCGATAACGCACTGTTGGGCGATTCCTCGGAAATGTTCAAGTTGTTGGGGCCGCCAAAGGCGGCTCCGTCTGAGATTGTGCAGTGGGTGGCCCACTGGGTTATGCAGGGCGGTAAGACGCTGGGTAAACCCACGAAGTATGAGGCCCGGGACGGGAAGTTTTAAGGAAGGCAAAAGGTAAGAATGAGACACGTGATTGTGAGTTTGCTTTTTATTTCAATAGAGGGATGATCGATGGCCGAGTTGCAAGCCGGTGTAGCCGAGGTGAATATTACGCCGCCGATTGGGATCTCGATCTGCGGGTTTGGTGCGCGGAAGGGGCCGGCAAAGGACGTGTTCGATGATTTGTTCGCGCGGGCGCTGGTGCTGGTAGACGGTAGTACGCGTCTGGCAATTGTAACTTCTGATGTGATCAGTTTTGCTCCAGACCTGGTAGAACGTATTCGGAATCTGGTAACCGATGGTACAGGGATACCTGGTACACATTTGCTGTTGAACGGTTCGCATTCGCATTCTGGTCCTACGGTGCATTCATTCCGTAGCATGGGCGAACGAGATCCAGCCTATGAGGATGTGTTGTGCCGCCAGGTTGCCGGTGTGGTGAAAATGGCAGCAGACAGATTGGAGGTGGCCCGGTTGGCCACGGGAAGAGCGCCGGTGAAAATTGCGCATAACCGTCGGCAAGCGCGGGCCGGGAAGATTGTGTTTGGGCATAACCCGGAAGGCCCAGAGGCACCCTGGGTAGATGTATTGCGAATTGACCGGACGGATGGATCTGTGATGGGGCTTTTTTATGCAACGGCGGCACATCCGGTGAATCTGGGGGGCCTGGCATTCAGCGCAGAGTTTCCGGGATATGCAGCTCAGTTTCTTGCATTAAATTTGGGCGGCGCAATGCCGATGTTCGCACAGGCTTGTTGCGGGGATATTAACTGTACGCCGATGGACAATACGCTGGATACCAGCAGGCGGCTGGGCGAATTGCTGGGGAGTGCGGCACTGACGGCGGCATTCCACGCAGAGCCAATGGACGATACACGCCTGGGAGCCGCCTGCCGTACGATTGAACTGCCGTTGTTGATTCCAGAAGTGGGAGAAGCAAAAGAAGCGGTAGCAGAGCAGAAGGCGCGGGTGGAAAAGGCGGAGCAAAGCTCGGATTCCACGCCGTATTTGCTGCGGCAATACCGCGGGCAGGTGGCCTGGGCTGAGGACTATTTGAAGGCGGCTCAGGAAGGCGGCGAAAAGACGGAGGCTTTTGAGATTCAGGTGATGCGTATTGGCGGTGTGGCTCTGGTGGCGTACCCGGGTGAGATGTTTGTGGACTACCAGCTTACAATGGATCGTGAGTCTCCATTTGCCAAGACGTTTACGCTGGGGTATAGCAACGGTTGTATAGGTTATGTGCCCACGGCGGATGCGTACCCCGTGGGTGGATATGAGGTGGATGTTGCGTTCCACTATTACGGTACGTTGATGATTACTTCCGACTGTGAGCGGCTGGTCAAAGAGACCACGCTGGAGATGCTAACGGAAGCGAATGGCTGAGATCGCACGTTCCTCACCTGGCGCGTGCAGGATTCACCCTTCGAAATAGGATTTATGCAGAGGAATTATACTTTATGTTTGAACGCATTATATGAAATTTAATGAATTGTCTTTACAGCCCGAAATTTTAGAAGCCCTGGACGACATGGGATACGAGGAGATGACGCCGATTCAGGAAGCGGCGATCCCGGCGATTCTGGAGGGCAAGGATGTGGTGGGCACAGCAGAGACCGGTTCGGGTAAGACTGGGGCTTGCGGTGTTCCTCTGGTGCAAATGGTGGATCCCTCTTTGCACGAGGTACAGGCGCTTATTCTGGTGCCCACGCGGGAGTTGGCACAGCAGTACGTGGCGGAGTTGGCTGATATTGCGCGCCATACAGGAGTGAGACCGTTTGCCATGTTCGGTGGGTTTGACATGGGAATCCAGCGAGCCAAGCTCAAGGATCGGGTGCACATTCTGGTGGCGACGCCGGGGCGTTTAATCGATTTCATGTGGAACCACAGCTTGCCGCTAAACCACATTCGTACCCTGGTGCTGGATGAGGCAGATGAAATGCTGAAAATGGGGTTCGTTGAGAATGTGGACTTTATTTTTTCCTGCGTGTTGCACGAATGCCAGACCCTGCTGTTTTCAGCCACAATGCCGAAAGAAGTGCGGCGGCTTGCAGATTCTTATCTGAAGGATCCTGTGCGAATTGAGTTGAACAAGGATCAGGTGGCACCGCAGTCGTTGGAGCATCACTTTCAGTATATTTCTGC
>JAQCGA010000320.1 GCA_027619145.1 bacterium
ACGGCGTTTGAGTGAGCGCGTTCTTGCTTACTTCTGTCGCGAAGACAGAAGTAGGTCGGTGCCACGGGGGCGCCGACACGCGGGTTGGGTGGGATTTTGACATACTGGATTCTTTTAACCATATGACTCAACGCACAATTGTTCTTCTGACACTGAACGAGGTGGACGGCGTTCGCTGGCTGCTGAAGCAGGGTTCGGATCTGTCCGAGATGGCCAACGAGGTGCTGGCGGTGGATGGAGGCTCCACCGACGGGACCCGGGAGGCGCTGGCAGCTGCCGGAATCCGGGTGGTGGACCAGGCGCGCTGGGGAAGAGGAGAGGCGTTTCGGGCAGGTGTAGCGGCTTCTGTTGGCGATCATCTGGTTTTTTTCAGTCCAGATGGTAACGAAGACCCTGGGGATATTCCGGGGCTTTTTCGTGTACTGGCCGAAGGCGCAGATATTGTAATTGCATCCCGGTTTCTTCTGGGAGCGCGCAATGAGGAGGACGATGCGTTCTTGCCGTTGCGGAAGTGGACGAATCAAGCGTTTACAGCAATGGCAAATGCGTTGTGGAACCGTGGTTCGTATGTTTCGGATACGATCAACGGATTTCGAGGGATTACCCGGACAGCATTTGAGAGGTTGGGGCTGGAGTCCATGGGATATACGATTGAATACGAGATGACGGTACGTGCGATGCAACAGGGGATGCAGATTGTGGAAATTCCTACGGTGGAGGGAGATCGGGTGGGCGGAGAGACGAAGGCACCTTCGTTTCGTACTGGAATTCGGTTTTTGCGGTTTCTGATCCGCGAGTTTTTTAAAGAGTAGAAGGATATTTTATCTGTTTTGAGGAAAAATTGTTTCTTAAGGAAACTTTTTTCTTGATCTCTATAAAAAAACGTGTTACCTTTGGAAACGATTTAGATGTAATCAGTGTATCTCATCATGGTTTTTTATATATAAGATTTTTATTTACAGATAGATATGTATTTTTTCTGATTTTTGTACGAGGTGTCGGGTTTATGGGGGTGTGGTGTGGATGCCCATAAGGCTCTGTTGCTAGAGGGTCGCCAGACGTAAGTTGTGTTTCTGCTCTTCCTGGAATGGATGTTCTATGGAAATTCTGCGACAACGTTCCGATACCCGTGAAGATCTGGGCCTGCTGGCGGTTATGGACGCCCTGGAGGACCGGGAGCGAATCACGCAGCGGGAAATTGCCCGGCAGACCGGCCTGAACCTGAAGAAGGTGAATTATTGTCTGAACAAGCTGCTGGAAAGAGGGTATGTGAAGTTCCAGCGGGTGCGGAATAACCCGGACAAACGGGCGTATCTTTATATTATGACGCCGGCAGGGCTGAAAGCAAAATCGTTGTTGACGTACCGGTTTATTAAATTTACGTTTGATTTTTACAACCAGATGGAAGAAAAAGTGCAAAAATGTTTGGCCGAAATGTTTGGCCGCGGTGTCAAACGGCTGGTTTTGTACGGTGCCAGCGATGTGGCCCGAATTTTACTGGAGATGGCCGACCAGGAGGCCGTGGAAATTATTGGAGTGGTGGATGATGCGTATGACGGGCAGGAGTTCCACGGAATGCCGGTGATCAAGAGCGGGCAGCTTCCGGAGCTTGTGTGGGATGGTGTTTTGATTACGGTGCTTGAAAATATCGAAGAGGCAGAGATGCGGATCCATCAAGCAGGGGTGGCGCAGGATGTCATCTGGACCCTGCCGTGACTTGATGCAGGAGGAAGAGATCGTTATGGCGTGGAAGGTGATGGTTTCGGCACCGTATTTTCAGCCGGTGGTGGATCGGTTCCGCCACGTATTTGAACAGAATGATATTGAAATTTTCGTGCCGCCCGTGAATGAACGTTTCTCCGAGGCCGAATTGATGGATCTGGTCGATGGGGTTCATGGGGTAATTGGTGGCGATGACCGGTTTACCGCCCGGGTTCTGGAAAAAGCGAAAGATCTGAAGGTGATTTCCAAGTGGGGTACCGGGATCGATTCGATTGATCAGGAAGCCGCTGCACGTTTGGGGATTGCTGTACGGAATACGCCAAATGCTTTTACCGAGCCGGTTGCGGATTCGGTGCTGGGGTACATTCTCTGTTTTGCCCGGAAGTTGCCCTGGATGGATCGAGACATCCGTTCGGGGTTGTGGGAAAAGCGAATGGGGGTGTCTCTGCGTGAATGTACACTGGGCGTGATTGGGGTGGGCAATGTGGGCAAGGCTGTGGTGCGGCGTGCGGTTGGTTTTGGGATGCGTGTGCTGGGTAACGATGTGGTCGAATTGTCGAAGGAATTTGTAACGCAGACGGGCCTTGAAGAGGTCTCAAAAGAGGATGTACTGCGGCAGGCTGATTTTGTGAGCTTGAATTGCACATTGAATCCCACAAGCCACCATATCATCAATGGACCGGCTCTGGAGATGATGAAGTCGACGGCGTATCTGATCAATACGGCCCGTGGCCCGTTAATTGACAATGATGCGCTGGCTCAGGCGCTTCAGTCCGGACAGATCGCAGGAGCTGCATTAGATGTTTTTGAAGAGGAGCCGTTGCCGAAGAATAGCCCTTTCCGGAAGCTGGACAATTGTTTGATGGCACCACACAATTCAAACAGCAGCCCAGAGGCCTGGGAACGGGTACACGAGAATACGTTGAAGAATCTGTTGGAAGAACTTAAGAAAAGCAAAGATACCGGGAAAGACCTATGAAAGAGGCTGAGATTCGGCCCCAGGATCTGTTCAAGCAATATCTTGCACTGGCTCGAGAAGATGCGGAGACGTTCTTCGATTTTGGGCGGTTTGTCAATGTTGCATGTCCGGCCTGTGGTTCTGTGCCTTCTCGTCCAGCATTTGAGAAGTATGGATTTCAGTATGTTGTTTGTGATCACTGCGGATCGCTTTATAATTCTCCTCGCCCAACACCTGAGATGTTTGAAGATTATTACAAAAAAGGCAAGGCCGTAGAATTCTGGGGGAGTGATTTTTATCGGGTTACCGCTGAGTCTCGAAGAGAAAAAATGTTTCGCCCTCGCGCGGAGTTGATTGCTCAACTTGTGAAGGATCAGGGCGGTGCTGCAAGAGGTACGTTTCTGGATATTGGGTCGGGATACGGAATTTTTGGAGAAGAGATGCGCCGGTTAGGATGTTTTGAACAGGTGGTGGGTGTGGAACCCTCACCGGGGTTGGCTGAGATCTGCCGGGGAAAAGGCTTTGAGGTGATTGAGAAATATGCAGAAGATCTGTCTGCTGAGGATGCGGACTGTCGTGTGGCCGCTGCATTTGAAGTTCTGGAGCATGTATTCGATCCGTACACGTTTTTAAGTGGCGTGCGTCGAGTATTGAAAGAGAATGGACTTTTGGTTTTCACAACATTGACAATTAGCGGATTTGACCTGCAAGTTCTCTGGCAGGAATCAAATAGTATCCATCCTCCACACCATATCAACTTGCTTTCGGTAGAAGGTCTTCAGGCCGTTGTTGAACGTTCTGGTTTCGAATTGGTGGAGTTGTCCACGCCAGGGAAGCTGGATATTGATATTGTTTCAAACGCCTTGAAGGATAACCCAGACCTTCAACTTCCAGGTTTTGTTTCTTATCTTTTACATCATCGGGGCGAAAAAACACGGACAGAATTTCAGCAGTTTTTGCAGAACCATTGTCTGAGTTCTCACGTCCGTGTAATCGCTCGAAAACGGATGGTCGCCTGACGCAGGGAGGGTGTGTGATGAAAATTGCAGCAGTTATTCCTGTCCGGATGGGGTCTTCACGTTTCCCCGGAAAACCGCTTGCAAAGATTCGTGGCCTGACAATGATTGAGCATATTTATCGGCGTGTTTCCATGACAGAGGGTCTGGATGGTGTTTATGTCGCAACGTGTGACGAAGTGATCCGTGAAGCCGTAGAAGGGTTTGGCGGAAAGGCGATGATGACAGCGGATACGCATCAACGGGCGAGCGATCGGACAGCGGAGGCCGCAGGGAATCTGGATGCAGATATTGTGGTTATGATCCAGGGAGATGAACCGCTCGTTCACCCCGAAATGGTACGGCTGGCGGCCGAACCGCTGGTGAATGACCCGAAGGTTGTTTGCTCAAACCTGACCAGCAAGATCCGTAGCGCTCAGGAGTTTCGGGATCCCAATACCATTAAAGTTGTAATGGACAAAGACGGATTTGCGCTTTATTTTTCCAGAGAGCCGATTCCCACAACAAGTGTACAGGGGTTCTTTTCGGAAATTCCGATTTATAAACAGGTGTGTATTATTCCTTTCCGTCGTGATTTCTTGTTGCGATTTGCCCGTTTGGCGCCCACGCCACTTGAGGTGGCAGAGTCAATCGATATGTTGCGTGCTATGGAACATGGCTACAAGGTTAAGATGATTGAATCGGATTATGAAACCCATGCCGTGGATACGCCGGAAGATCTTAGATTGGTAGAGCAGATGATGGAGAAGGATCCTTTGCTCTCTCAGTATACATGACATTAGCAGTTGGGTGGCCGTTGATTCCCTGGAAGTATTCTGACAATGACAACAAATAGTGTCCTCAATTCCAAGCATAGTATTTGGGCTCTTTCCGGGTTGCTTAGACCCTACCGGTGGCAGATTCTACTGACTCTGGTTCTGGGCATTGCTTCCGCGATTCTAGAGGGCGTAGGGCTGGGGCTTCTTGTGCCTGTTCTTCAGGGGTTGACGGATAGCGGGAATGTGACTTCGGGAAATCCGGTTATCGATGTTTTGAGCCGGCCGTTTTCAGATATTCCTGCGGAAAATCGTCTTCAGGTTCTGATGGTTGTTTTATTGGTTGTTACTGCTCTGAAAACGGGTGTGATCTTCGGTCATACTGCTCTGGGAGAGTGGCTTCGTATTAACCTGATGCGAAATCTCAGGTGTCAAATATTCGACCAGTATTTGCGAGTGGGGTACCAGTTTCTGGCTGGCCAGCGAGCTGGGGATCTCTGGAACGATTTGACCAATGAAACAAACCGCGCAGGCCAGTTGCTGACCCGGTTTATTCAACAGATAGGCATTCTTTTTTTTGCGGTGGTTTGTGCGGGTTTGTTGCTGGCAATCTCGTGGCTGCTAACTCTTCTGGCTGTTGTTATGCTGGGCGGGTTGTCCTTTGTGTTACGTTTTGTTGTGAGGAGATCGCGCCTCGCAGGAGAGCAGATCAGCAAGTCCTATTCGCACCATGCTTCGGTAGGGCTCGAAGCGCTGTCGGCAATGCGGGTGATTCGTCTGTTTGGCCGTGAAGATTTTGAGCGGGATCGATTTGAGGGAGCCGTTCGAGACGCGAACCGCGCGGATTTGCATACGAGCCTAATTGGCGCCCTGGTGGCACCTCTGTCCGAGCTTTTTACTATGGGAATGTTCGCCTTGATTTTTCTTCTGGCGGCAAGGGTTTTTATTCAGCAAACGGATGCGGTGCTACCTCTGTTGTTGACTTTTT
>JAQCGA010000321.1 GCA_027619145.1 bacterium
TGATGGTTCAGGGGAGGTCGGTTAACCGGATGTGCAGGGGGAGGTATGGGCAAGAGGTGGAGGCAAGAGGGGGGGTACCGAGAGGTGTTGCACCTGGCGATCCCACTCATTTTAAGCACGGGTTCGTGGAGTATTCAGGAGTTCACCGATCGGGTGTTTCTTTCCTGGTACAGTCGAGATGCGGTGGCTGCGGCATTGCCAGCGGGGTTGCTGAATTTCGCGCTGGCCAGCGTTTTTATTGGAACGGTTTCGTATGTAAACACGTTTGTGGCGCAGTATTCGGGTGCAGGGCGGTCGCACCGGGTGGGGCCCGCTGTGTGGCAGGGCATGTATTTGGGGCTGGTTGCGGGACTGGTCATCCTGGGCGTGGGGATGTTTTCTAAACAGATCTTTGATCTTGTGGGGCACGATTCTCAGGTGCGGGCGATGGAAGTAGAGTACTTCCGCATCTTGTGTTACATGGGGCCAGCGATCACAGGGATTGCTGCCGCGTCTTTTTTTACTGGGCGAAAAAAGACCGGGACTGTGCTGTGTGTGAATTTGTTTGCAACCGGACTGAACGTTCTGCTGGATTATGCATGGATTTTTGGCCATTGGGGGTTTCCGGCCTGGGGGATTCGGGGGGCGGCCTGGGCTACGGTCGTGTCGCATCTGGCCATGTCCGCGATCTTTGTTCTGTTGATGTTCCGGCGGAAGGAGCGCGAGGCCTTCGCAACCCTTTCGGGGTGGCGACCCGATCTGGATCTGTTCCGCCGCATGATGCGATTCGGGATGCCGAATGGAGTACAGTTTGCGCTGGAGATGACGAGTTTCTCGCTGTTTGTTTTGATGGTAGGCCAATTGGGGGCCGTGGCACTTGCGGCTACGAATATCACGTTCAACATTAATACGCTGGCATTTGTGCCTATGCTGGGGATGGGCCTTGCAGTGTCCACGCTGGTAGGGCAGTATCTGGGGAGGGACCGTGCGGATCTGGCGGAACGAAGTACGTGGTCT
This sequence comes from bacterium, assembly GCA_027619145.1. The sequence goes on from JAQCGA010000321.1 coordinate 997, forward strand.
GCTTTTCACATTGTGCTTGTGTACATGGGTGTGATGGCTTTGGGATATGTGGGCTTTCCTAAGCTTTTCCTGATGCCGTATGCCTCGGGTGCAGACCCGGAGACGTTCGCACAGGTATGGGGTTTGAGCACTGTGCTGTTACGATTTGTCGCGTTTTACATCCTGTTTGATGCGATGTATATCGTTTTTTCTGCGGCTGTAAAAGGCGCGGGAGATACACGGTTTGTCATGGTTGCGTCTTTGCTAATGTCCTGGAGTTTGATGGTGATTCCCACGTATGTGGGTGTGCTCGTGCTGGGAAAAGGTCTTTACGCAGCCTGGATGAGCCTGTCCGTATACATTCTGGTTGCGGGTACTTGTTTTATGCTGCGTTTTCGAGGTGGAAAGTGGAAAAAGATGCGGGTGATTGAGGCCGCCGAGGTGCCGGCGTCCGGTATTCAGGGAGAAGGCGAATGACACGGGTACTGATGTGCGTAGGACGAGATGTGGATATGTTCCTTACACCGGAAACTGTGGCGCAGTTGGGGCGTGAGGTGAAACTGACGGTTCGGAACGGCCTGGAGAATGATGAGGATGCGTATGCCCTGGCAATTCAGCAGGACCAGGCAGAGGTCGTAATCACGGGGTGGCATTCGCCGCTTCTGACCGTAGGTGTGATGGATGAAAATCCACAGTTAAAATATATGTGTCACCTCACTGGAGGGGTGCGAACAAATGTACAGCGAGAGGCCATTGAGCGGGGTTTGATGGTGACAAACTGGGGTACTCAGATTGGGCAAACCGTAGCCGAGGCTGCGCTCATGGGAATTCTGAACTGCCTGCGGAGGACAACCGCGTTCACGTTTATGATGCACCAGGACAAAGGGTGGCGCGGTAAGGAGAAAGCGGTCCGGAGCCTTTTTGAAAGAAGGGTCGGGTTGCACGGATTCGGAAATGTGGCGCGTACGCTAGTGGAATTGCTGCGCCCGTTTGGATGCAAGGTTTCGGCCTACGACCCGTACGTGAAGGATGAAGTTTTTGCGAAGCATGGGGTTCGGCGCGTGGCAACGTTGAAAACGCTGTACGCAGAAAATGATGTGGTATCCATCCACGCGCCCAAGATTCCTGAGACGGAGCGCTCTGTGAACGCGGAGATTCTGGCGGCGATGCCAGATGGCGCTGTACTGGTGAATACTGCACGGGGGGCTATCATTGATACCGCAGCGCTGGAACAGGAATTGAAAACTGGGCGAATTTCGGCTTCCCTGGATGTGTATGAGCCTGAGCCTTTGCCGGCAGATTCGCCGATGCGCGGCCTGCCGAATTGCCATCTGACCTGTCATACGGCGGGACCCACGCCGGATCGGATGTTTGCAATGGGCGAGGAGGCGATGGAGAATATCCGGAGGTTCATGCGGGGAGAACCGCTCCAGCACGTGGTGACGGTGGAGCAATATGATTTAATGACATAGAAAGCAGGTCTTCTCAGAGATGAGATAGATTTTGCGAGAGGAACATCTGTGCAAATGTTGGTTTTTCTGTGATCTAAGAGATTGACAAGGATGAGGCTCCTGTGTATTTTCTGTCATTGTTTTTTTCGGCGAAAATTCTACATTTTTCTTGAGGACCCTACGTGAATTCAAAGTTGCATCGTCTAGGTGCGGTCGTCGTGTTTCTGGTTTCGTTTGGGGTGTTTTTTAAGACGGCTGCACCCACGGTTTCTTTTTGGGATTGCGGAGAATTTATCGCCTGTTCCTTTATTATGGGTGTGCCGCACCCACCGGGTTCGCCGCTCTATTTGATTTTGGGGCGGCTGTTTACGTTTCTGCCCCTGGGGGAAGACCCCGCTTTTCCGGTAAACCTGATGTCTGTTATTTCCAGTGCACTGGCTGTTTTATTTGTGTATCTGATCACGGTTCGCTTGACGTTGTTGGGGCGGCAGGATGCTGTGGACGATGTAGAAGAAAAGGGCATATGGCCAGATGTGTCCCTTCTGGTGGGTGGGGTGACGGCGGCGTTGATGCTGGCATTTTCGGATACATTCTGGTTTAATGCAGTTGAAGCGGAGGTGTATGGTTTTTCGATTATGTTGATGACGCTGGCGGTGTGGATGGGGCTGGTGTGGATGGAACGCTGCCACCGGCCGGGAAGCGAGCGGATTCTTTTTGGGGTTGCCTATCTCATGGGACTGGCTGGCGGACTGCATCTGCTCTGTTTGCTCACGGTTCCCACATTGCTGATTTTGATCTGGTTTCAGGATCGAGAATTGTTAAAAGATCCTCGAGTCTGGGGGCTTGCACTTTTGTTGTTTGGGCTGGGGTATTCCACGTACATAACGCTGTATATTCGTTCTGGTCTGAATCCCATCATCGATGAGAATGATCCTGAGAACTGGAAGAATTTCATGCTATTCCTGAAGCGGGAGCAATATGGTTCGGAAAGCATGATGCTGGGTATTTTTGAGCGAAAAGCGGCGTTCTGGGATTACCAACTCTGGACGATGTACTTCAAATATTTTTTCGGTCAATTTCCGGTGCCTGGTCTTCGTTTTGTCTCCGATGCGTTTCGAAAGGCCACGGGGCCGGAGGTGTTTTCGGTACAGGTTTCGGTGGTGCCTTACCTGCTGGGTGCCTGGGGGATCTGGACGCACTGGAGGCAGGATGTACGGCGGTTCTGGGCCATGGTGTTGTTGTTTGTTTTAACGGGAATTGGATTGTGTGTTTATCTGAACATGCCAGACCCCCAACCCAGAGAGCGCGACTACGTGTTTGTGGGATCTTTTGCGGTATTTGCTGTGTGGATTGGAATGGCCGCAGGGGATCTTGTGAAGCATCTCAGTGCTTTGAATAAAACGGTTGTCGCTGGTATTGCTGCGGTTTTGTTTCTGGTTATGCCGGGGGGCCTTGCTGTGGCCCACTACCCTACCCACGACCGGACCGGCGATTATATTGCGTACGATTACGCATTCAATACCTTGATGTCCTGTGATCGCAATGCGATTCTGTTTACGAACGGGGACAACGATACGTTTCCCCTGTGGTTTATGCAGGAAGTGATGGCGGTGCGCAAGGATGTACGGGTGGTGAACCTGAGCCTTTTAAACACGGGCTGGTACATCAAACAACTGAGAGATCAGGTACCCCACTTGCCCGTTGAATACACAGATACGTATATCGATGACATGTTAACGGCTTATACGCGAACGGCCATTATCCAATCTGGCAGGTACTGGCCAGAAGACCGGGAGGTACAGGCGGCAGGGATCAGTTGGCTCATTCCTGGAGCGCCTGCGAAATTGTTGCGCGTTCAGGACGTGATGGTGCTGAAGTTGATTGATTGGAATGCCTGGCAACGCCCTGTGTACTTTTCCATTACCGTTCCAGAGAGCAACCAGCTTCACCTGGGAGATCACCTGGCGATGGAGGGGATGGTGTTTCGCCTGGTTGCAGGGAAAGCCCAGGTGATTCATTCGGATGTGACGCGGAAGTTTGTTATGGAAACCTACCGGTATCGAGGGATTGCAGATCCAGACTTTTACCGCAGTGAGACGGCAAACAATCTGGTAAGTAACTATCTGGCCTGTTTTTTACAGTTGGCTGAGGCCGATGTCGCCGAAGGGCGGATGGAGGCGGCCTACAAGGTCGCGCGATATTGCGAAGAAGTGGCAGTGGCACCAGAGAATTGGCAGGGGGACATGCTGCTTGCCGGGTTGATGCACCGGATGGATCGGCCCGATGAGGTTCAGCGTTTGGTACGGCGGGTGCGGACATCTTCTGTGCTGGATCAGGAGACGCGCCTGGGTGTTGTAGGGGAAGGTCAGATGCAGTTTGCGCAGTATGATTCGGCTGTGGTGGTGTATACAGAAATGATTCAGGAGAAGATCAATATTGAGGTAGCGCTTTACAACCGGGGGGTGAGTCTGGAGAAGTTGGGACGGCTGGAAGATGCATTGCAGGATATGCAAACGCTGTCCCAACGGAGTCCTGGAGATGCAGAGGTGGAGAAGGCGATCGAATTTATCCGGGCGAAGATTCAATACCGTGACCAGATGGAGTCCAATAAGTAGATGAGCGGCCAACCTTTGGTATCTATTGTGATTCCGCACTATCTGGGCGATATTTTGTCGGAGTGCCTGGAGTTTGTGTATGGGCGGACAGAAGGAATTGTTTTTGAGGTGATAGTTGCAGACGATCAACCGTACGACGATGGAAGTCTTGCGCGGGCAAAGCAAAAATTTCCGGACATTCGCGTGGTGCAAACCGGAGGCGGCAAAGGAATGGGCGTGGGGTGTAACAGGGGGCTAGAGGTGGCGCGTGGGCAGTACGCGGTATTGCTGAACAACGATGTGGAGGTGACGGAAAATTGGTTACTGCCCCTGGTGGCGGCGGCCGAGGCGTATCCGGACGTTGCGGCTTGTCAGCCCAAGGTTCGCTCTTTACGAGAACGAAGCCGTTTTGATTACG
>JAQCGA010000322.1 GCA_027619145.1 bacterium
TATAGGTTCTTACTTGGCATTGGGGGAAGGGTGAACCCAGGATTCATACGCTGCTTGGAAACGGCGAGCTTGGGGGTTTATATGGGCTTTGTTTGCCTCCGGCGGTCCCCTTTCTTTGTTCGCACAAAGAAAGAGGAGAAAGAAAAGCGCCCCTGCGGGGGGCTTTCAATGTGGTCCGGTGGAAGGCCGTTGCCTTGGGCGCTTCAGGGTTTCAGGGGCGTACACGAGGGCTTTGGCAGGTCCTGCCCGAAAGGTGAGAGGGGTCTCTTTGAGGCGGAGTGAGGGAGTTTTGAAGAAATGAAAACCGCCACGAAGGCTTTGGCGGGCCCTGTCCGGAAAGGTGCGGGGGTTCGCTTTGAGGGTGGAGCGAGGGCGTTTTAACAAATGAGAACCATTTACTGAATTGGGTAGTATGGCGATTTTAGAGATAAAAAAGTTTGGGTGTCCTGCGTTGCGGAAAAAAACCCAGCGAGTGGAAGCGGTTGACGAGGCAGTACAACGTCTGGTGGACGAGATGTTTGAGACGATGTACGCGGCTGAAGGGATTGGGCTGGCTGCGCCTCAGGTGGGTGTGAACCAGCGGGTGGTGGTGCTGGATGTGACTCCCAGTGATCCTTCGGCCGGGCCGATGACGCTGATTAATCCTGAGGTGGTTCATGCCGAGGGTGAGGCTGTGGGCGAAGAGGGGTGTTTGAGCCTGCCGGGGGTTGTAGGAGATGTGAAGCGAGCAGAGCGGGTGCGGGTGCGGGCGTTGGACCGGGAAGGGAATCCGTTTGAGGTGGAGATGTACGATATTTCTTCTCGAGCGGCGCAGCATGAGATGGACCACCTGGATGGGATTCTGGTGACGGACCGTTTCAGTGCGATTAGACGGAACCTGGTGCGCGGGCAGCTTCGGAGACTGAAACGCGAAGGCACCCGACAGAAACCGGGGTTGATGTACGCAGATGAAGTGATGGACGCTACGTAGAGATCACGAAGACCCGGCACCCCTTCTTTCATTCGATAAAGGCTCCATATGGACGAACGGATTGATTTGCATTTGCATTCTACTTGTTCGGACGGGACGTTTGAGCCGGAGGAGGTGGTGCGTCGTGCTGCCGGGGCCGGGTTGGCAGTAATTAGCTTGACGGATCACGACTCGACGGAAGGTGTTTCTGCTGCGCAGGCGGAAGGAGTGCGCCTGGGTGTGGAGGTGATTCCAGGTGCTGAACTGAGTGCGATGGTAGATGGGACGGATGTACACATTCTGGCTTATTTTATTGATGTGGACCATCGGGAACTGAGTGCCTGTCTGCAAGAATATCGGGCAGAACGCAAACGTCGCGCAGAACGGATTGTGCAGAAGCTGAATCGAATGGGAATGCGCGTTCGGTTTGAGCAGGTGCTGGCCAGGGCGGGAGATGGGACGATTGGGCGGCCGCACGTAGCTGACGTGCTGGTGGAAGAGGGGTTTGTTTTTTCGGCCAACGAGGCGTTTCACAAATATCTGGGATATGCCAAGCCCGCGTATGAGCCCAAGTATTTGATGCCGCCCGAGGAAGCCATTCAAGTGATTCATGCAGCAGGTGGCCTGGCCTGTCTGGCGCACCCCGGGCTGTACGGACGGGACGACTTGATCCCGAAGCTGGCAGAAGCCGGGCTGGACGGGCTTGAAGTGCGGCATATCAAACATGGTCCAGGAGAGGTTCGCAGGTACGTGGATCTTGCTGCAGAATACGGCTTGTTGCCTACGGGGGGGTCGGATTGTCACGGCGATGGGCGCGGAGCCGCAGTGATTGGAACGGTGGATGTGCCCCGGGAGTTTGTGGATCGGCTGCGTAAAAAAGCAGAAGGTTAGGCAGAAGGTTGTGTAGAGCCTCGTGCATACGAGGAGGGGCGAGAAGAATTGGCAATTAGCAATTTGTAGGTATCAATTGTCAATTTTCTGCTGATCGTCGAGCCGGGCAGGGTTCGGCGGTTTTTTTAGGATCGGATCTCAGCTGTGAGGGAGAAGATGAAAGTTAAGGTTTTGTTTTTTGCATCGTGCCGGGATGTGGTAGGGATGCGGGAATCCGAAATAGAGCTGGCCGAAGGCGCGACGGTCGTGGATTTGATGGATGGGATTGCAGCAGAGCATGTGCGGTTTAAAAAGATGGAAGCCAGCCTGATGGTGTCGGTCAACCAGGAGTACGTGGACCGCGATGCGCCTTTGAAAGAAGGAGATGAGGTGGCGTTTATTCCACCGGTAAGCGGAGGATGAACAAGAAAAAGGCAACATAGAATCTATACTTTGAAAGAGGTTCAGAATGGCTGGAGATGTGTACAGGATTCAGAAAGATGCGATTCTTCCGGATGCGTTGCATACGGCGGTGTTGCAGGATTCGGATGGGGCAGTGGCAACATTTGCGGGGGTGGTCAGAGATCATTCTCAGGGGCGACAGACGCAGTACCTGGAGTATGATGCGTACGCGGAGATGGCAGAAAAAAAGATGGCCGAGATTGGCGAAGAGGGGAAGGCCCGCTGGGAGGTAGATGCGGTGGGGATCTTACACCGGTTGGGCCGGATGGAGATTGGGGAGATCAGCGTGTTGATCGCTGTTTCCTCACCGCACAGGAAGGCGGCGCTGGAGGCCTGTCATTACGCGATTGACCGGTTGAAGGAGACGGTACCTGTCTGGAAAAAAGAGGTGTGGACAGACGGCGAGGCGTGGATTGAGGGCGATCCTTCGGCGGGGAAAAACGCCGGGAAGGTATAGGTATGTTTGGATTCAGTTGGGTGGTTGAGGGGAAGTTGGCTGGGATGGGGCGTCCGGGTCCGCCGTTTGCAGATCTGGAAGAAGACCTGCGGCTGCTGGATGAGGTGGGGGTGGGTGCGGTGGTTTCTCTTACGGAAGACCCGCTGGACGAGGCGGTGATACTGGATGCAGGGTTGAATGTGCTCCATTTGCCGGTGCCGGATATGACGCCGCCCGGTCTGGATACGGTTATGCGGTTCGTCGCATTTGTGGAAAGCGCACTGGGAGCCGGTCAGGCTGTGGCGGTACATTGTGCGATGGGGCAGGGGAGGACTGGGACGATGCTGGCGTGTTATCTGGTGCATACCGGAAACAGTGCGGCCGAAGCTATTCGGACCGTGCGTACAATGAGACCCGGGTCGATTGAGACGCGAGAACAGGAAGCGACTGTTTTTGCCTATGCCCGGCACCTGGACGAGGTGGAGTCGTAGTGGATGCGGCGGCCTGGGTTCTGTTGCCGCTGACGTTGAGCAAGATGGCACCGCTGCTACTGGCGGGCCTTGGGGGCCTGGCATCTGAGCGTACAGGTGTGATCAATATTGCGCTGGAAGGGATGATGCTGGCCGGGGCATTTTGTGCGGCGGCCGGGGGTATTGCAACCGGGTCTGCATGGGTCGGGTTGGTTTGTGGTGCGCTGGGTGGGGGATTGTTGGCAGGGGTGCATGCATTGGCGTGTATTCGGTTGCGGATGGATCAGATTGTCAGTGGAACAGCCGTGAATCTCCTGGCGCTGGGAGGCACGGGCTTTTTTTTATTTCGGTTCTTTGGGGTCCACGGTAGCAGTCCACCCGCGCCGAAGTTGCCGATGTTGGATCTATTTTTAGAGGGTGGATTGCGGCAACCGGTGACGGTACCGCTGGCGTTGGGGATGGCGGTTTTGGCCTGGTTCGTATTGTACCGTACGCCGTACGGGCTATGGGTACGCGCAACAGGAGAGTCTCCGGAGACGGCGCGCGCATCCGGGATTCGGGTGCAGCGGGTTCAGGCTGTGGGTGTGTTGATCAGTGGATTGTTGGCCGGGTTAGGTGGCGCGCATCTGGCGTTGGGTGATTTGAGTCAGTTTGTGGAGCGGATGGTTGCAGGTCGGGGTTTTATAGCTCTGGCGGCGCTGATTTTTGGGAAGTGGCATCCGCTGGGTGTTCTGGGAGCCTGTCTGTTTTTCGGGTTTGCCGAGGCGGTGGCGGATGGGTTGCAGGGTTGGACAGCGCAGGTTCCGTCGCAGGTGTTTCTGGGGTTGCCGTTTGTGTTGACGATGGTGGTGCTGGCAGGGTTTGTGGGACGGTCCAGGGCACCAGGGGGGCTGGGACGTGTCGAATAAACCACGTGGACAGGGGGGGTAGGGGCGGACCTGCATGTCCGCCTGGGGTTTGAGGGGTATAGGGGTGATTTTCGTAGAGGCGGCCCCCTGTGGCCGTCCGGGTGGGTTGGGTATGGGGGCGATTGTTTTTGGTTGTGTGTTCACGTATTCCTAGAGAAGATGAACGTCTGGTTGGGGAATCGAGTTCAGATGATAAGACGAGTACCTGGGAAATACATTTCTGGAGTTCTGATGCTGGTCGCGTTTGTTGTGCTGGCGTGCGATTCGGTACCGAAGATCCAGGAGAGCAATGGTTCGAACGAGCCGGTGTTGCGGGATTCTACTGTGGTAGATTCTACGGGTTCGGGTGGGACGGATACGACAGCGGTGGATACGATGGCGCAACATGGGGGTGGGGTGGATTCTACGGGGACGGCAGGAGGGGATTCTTCTGTTGTGGATACGACGGTTGTGGATACAACGGTTTCGGACACAACAGTACAACAGGGGACGCCGGTGTATACGTTTCGGGTGATTCGGGAGTATCCACACGATCAGAATGCGTTTACGCAGGGGTTGGTGTATGTGGATCGTGTGTTGTATGAGGGGACGGGGTTGTACGGGCGGTCTTCGTTGCGGCGGGTGGAGTTGGAGACGGGGGAGGTGTTGCAGCGTCGGGTGCTGGATGAGAAATACTTTGGAGAGGGGATTGCGGTGTTGGGGGATCGGATTTTTCAATTGACGTGGCAGTCTCGGGTGGGGTTTGTGTACGATCGGGAGAGTTTTGAAGTGGTTGGTTCGGTGGCGTACCCGACGGAGGGGTGGGGGATTACGTACGATGGGGAGCGGTTTATTGTGAGCGATGGGACGCCGACGTTGTACTTTCGGGATCCGGAGACGTTTGCAGAGATTGGGCGGGTGGAGGTTCGGGATGTGTCCGGGCCGGTCAATCGGTTGAATGAGTTGGAGTATGTGGACGGTGAGGTGTACGCCAATGTGTGGCAGACGGATCGGATTGCGCGAATTGAGCCGGAGACGGGGCGGGTGACGGGGTGGATTGATCTGGGAGGGTTGCTGAGTTGGGCGGATCGGGGGAGTTCGGATGCGGTGTTGAATGGGATTGCGTACGATGTGGTGAACGGGCGGTTGTTTGTGACGGGGAAGTTGTGGCCTTCGTTGTTTGAGATTGAGTTGGTGAGGAAGTAGGGGTTCAGGGGATTTTGAGGGTGGGGTCTGGTTGTTTTGTGAAATCGACCTTTTGATGCTTGTTTTGGTTGGGTGATTTGGGTGCCTCCGGCGGCATACTTTCTTTGTGCGCACAAAGAAAGTATGCAAAGAAAAGCGCCCCTGCGGG
>JAQCGA010000323.1 GCA_027619145.1 bacterium
TGCGAAAAAAAGGACACGGATTCGAGGCGGGAGAGCCAGCGCGCGGCTCCCGAGGGTGTATCGAACCAGAGGTCACCGGTATTGGGATCGTAGGCAAGGTCATAAATGCGGTTGTCGGGCAGGCCGTCCAGGGTGGTTACGGGCGGTAGCCAGCGCCTGTAAAATCGATCGTATCGGCGGATTCCACCGGTGGTTCCAACAAAAATTTGCTGGTCGCCTTCTGCCAGTGAGGTGACGTAATTCATGGAGGGATAAACGGTCCATGCATTGCGGTCGAAGGCCTGGACCGAGATGGGGAGGGCGAGATAGAGGAAGAAGATGTACGCGAAACGTTTCATAGAACTCCGGGAGAAATGCTTATGGGGAAGGATCGGATCCAGCGAGGTGGTTGAAGACGGCTCGGGCGACAACGATCTCTTCGTCTGTTTTTACAATGAAAATCGGCACGGAAGCGTTGGGCGGAGAGATCTGCCTTTCGGGCGGTCCTTCGCGATTGAGGTGGGGGTCCAGGGTAAGTCCGAGGAATTCCAGGTTCTGGCAGATGCGGCTGCGGATGTTTGCACCGCGTTCCCCAATGCCTCCTGCAAAGGCCAGGGCATCCAGGCCACCCAGGGCTGCGGCCATTGCCCCAATTTCTTTTTTAACGCCATAACAGAAGGCCTCTACCGCCAACCGGGCCCGATCGTTGCCAGCTTCTGTCGCCTCTTCCAGGTCGCGCATGTCTCCACTGATATTGGAAAGACCCAGCAGGCCGCTTTCCTGGGCGAGAATGCGCCGGATGTCCGAGGTAGAGAGGTTTTCCCGGTCCATGATGAACGGTAGAATGAACGGGTCAATGGAGCCGTTTCGGGTGCTGTTGATGATGCCGTCCTGGGGGGAGAACCCCATGGTTGTATCGATGGATTTTCCATTCTGGATGGCGCAGAGTGAAGCGCTTCCGCCCAGGTGGCAGGAGATGAGCTTTAACTCTGTGGCCGGGCGGCCCAGAAGGTGCGGGACTCGCTCGGAAACATAGCGGTGGGAGGCACCGTGAAAGCCGTATTTGCGGACCCCGTACTTTTCGTACCAGGCATAGGGCACGCTGTAGATATACGCATAGTCTGGAAGGGTGGTGTGGAACGCGGCTTCGAAGAGGCCAACCAGTGGGAGACCGGGGTAGAGGTCCTGGAAAATGCGGATGGCCTGGATATAGGGCGGGTTGTGCGCGGGGGCCAGATCGTTGTAGTCTGCCATGCGTTGCAGAATATCTTCGTTGAGAAGATGGGTTCCTGGTTCGCCGCGCATATGGACGGTTTTGAAACCAACGGCGTCCAGGCCTGCGGATTCCTGCAGGGCTCCGTGGGCGGTCAGGGTTTCGATGATGTTTCGGATGGCTGCGGGATAGTCTGGAACAGGGCGAGAATTCTGAATGTGTTTGTTGCCAATGCGGTGTTCAACCGGGGCTTCCGTACTGCCAATGCGCTCAACGCGACCCTCGGCCAGGATGGCTTCGTTGGGCAGGTTGAAGAGTTTGTATTTGAAAGAGGTGCTACCTGCGTTGGCGATGAGGATTTTCATAGGGCGCGTATAGTGAAAAGCGTCTCGCGCAAAGGCGCAAAGACGCAAAGGGGGAACCGGCGGTGTTGCAGGGGCTTTCGTAGGGGCAGGCCCCTGTGCCTGCCCGGCCTTTGGGGTCGTTTTTTGTGGCGGCCGCCGGGAGGGGAGGGAGGTCAGCCCTGTTTTTGGAGTTCGGCAATGACGCGGCGGGTAATTTCGGAAATGAGTTCATCTTGAGAACCAGAATTGCCCGCAGGCGCTGAGCTGGCCCCGGCGCTTTTTGTGCGCAGGGTGGGAATGCCGTTGCTGGAGGGTGCGGTTTCACTGGCAGTTTGCTGGATGTCACAGGCTGGATTGGGGCCGCGAATACCCAGGCGGTCACGAATCTGGAGCAGTTTGCCTACCTGTTCATTGTTGAGCACGTTGACGCCGCCAAGCTGTTTGGCCACAAAAAGAATTTTGGCAAAATGTTCCATGGTTTCCATTTTGAAATAAGCATTCATCACGCTGGAGCCCACGGTGGTAGCGCCGTGATTTTCGAGCAGGTACGCATCGTAGTCCTTGACGTATTTTCGGATGGGCTCAGAGATTTCTGGGCCGCCCGGTGTGCCGTATTCGGCAATGGGAACGGCTCCAATGGTGATAATGACTTCGGGCAATACACAGTCTGTTAATGGGATGCCTGCCACGGAGAAACCGGTAGCCGTAGGCGGATGGGCATGCACAACGGCTTCAATGTCTGGGCGTTCGCGGTAGAGGAAGAGGTGCATGCCTACTTCAGAGGAAGGCCGCAACCGGCCACTGACGCGATTGCCGTCCATGTCGCAGACACAGAGGTCTTCGAGGGAGAGCGTGCCTTTGCACAGCCCGGTAGGCGTCGTTACAATGCGGTCTTCTGCAACGCGTGCAGAGATGTTGCCGTCGTTGGAAACGACGTACCCTTTGTCGTAGAGGCGCCGTCCGACATCGAGGATATCCATTTTGATTTGATGGAGGTTCATCATAGGGGCACGTCCCGGTTCGAAGGTGAACAGTGAAGAATTGGCAATTGCCAATTGATGGAAGGCAATCTCTTACATAGCGGCGTTCAGGGGGTGTGAATTTGATCCACAATGCCGACGATGAGGGATCGGATGGGCGGTAGTTTGACGTCCAGGACCTGAGCGGCCGCAGCACCTTGCCGGAGAACCAGGACGGTTTCGCCGGGGCCTGCTCCTGCGGTATCTACTGCAAGGAGAGAGCCTCCGTCGTTGCTGCCGTCCGGATGTATGGGCTGGATGACCATCAATTTGGTCCGGTTGTAGGCCGGGTGTTTGACGGTAGAGACGATGCTTCCCAGGACTTGTGCGAGGAACATAAGCGCCACTTCGCGGCCCCGTTGCCAGAATGCAACGGCAAGAGGCAGAGTTAGATGTCGATGCGGTCGGCAATACCGACGATGGTTGCGTCTACGGGGCCGTACGCATTGGGCAGTGCATTGGGGGCTTCCCGCGAACTGACCCAGAAGACGGTTTCGCCCTGTCCTGCGCTGGTGACGTCTGCGGCTACAAAAGGATCTCCGGCATGTGCCCGATTGTGGTCAATGGGCTGTACAACAAGGAGCCGAATGCCGGTAAGCGATGGGTCTTTGCGGGTGGCTACGACTTTGCCGATGACGGTTCCGAGGTACATCAGACGATCCGGAAATAATCCACCAGAGCGCAGCGGCGCTGGCGGGTAAATGTGCGGGCTGACGTGCAACCTTCTCCGGTGGGAGTGGCAATGGAGAAGGAGGTATACCCTTCTCCGCCTGAGCCCAGGCCGGCGGTGGAAGATCCGTTTTTCACGAAGATGGTGCAGCGGCATGCCCGTGCCATCTTCGTCATGTTTTCGACATTTTTGGAGTGCATGACAGCGGTATGGTGATAGCCCTGTTCAGCCTCTACGGCCAGGCGGATGGCCGTATCCACATCTGGAACCCGAACGAGAGGGAGGAATGGCATCATTTGTTCGCGCTGTACAAAGGGGTGCTCCGCTTCCACTTCGCCAATCAGAAGTTCGGTGTCTGGTGCGGCATTGAGGCCAATGGCGGAGGCCAGCACGTGGGGGCTGCGGCCCACCAGATCCCGGTTGATACCCCATTCGCCTTTGTTGTTAACGGGAAAAGCTTTTTGGGCCAGGGCGTCAATCTGATGGCGTTCGAGTTCTATGCAGCCGTATGAAAGCATGTGTTTTTTGAGTTCGTCGGCCACGGTGCTTACGACAAAAACCTCTTTTTCTCCGATGCAGAGAATGTTGTTGTCGAAGGCCGCACCCTGAATAATATCCCGGGCAGCTTTTTGGAGGTCTGCGGTTTCGTCCACAACCACTGGAGGGTTTCCTGGTCCTGCCGCGATGACGCGCTTGGGGGCCTGCATCGCGGCTTTGACCACACCACCGCCGCCGGTGACGAGGATGAGATCTATTTGGGGGTGAACGAAGAGTTCTTGTGCGGTTTGGATGCTGGGCTCACGAACCACAGTGAGCAGGTTTGGGGGGCCTCCTGCACCCGTGATGGCACGATTGAGGATTTGGATCCCCAGGAGGGAAACGTTTTTGGCTGCCGGGTGCGGGGCAAAAACAGCGCTATTGCCGGCGGCGATAAAACTGATGGCATTGTTGATGGCGGTAGGGACCGGGTGTGTGGAGGGGGTTACGGCGGCCACCACACCGAACGGAGCCTGTTCGACCACGGTGAGGCCGTGGTCTCCGGTCCAGGCCACAGGCTGGAGGTCTTCTACGCCAGGGGTGAGGCTGGCCACCACTTCGAATTTCTGGATTTTGTGGGCAATGCGCCCCATTCCGGTTTCTTCCAGGGTTTTTTGCGCAAGCCCTTTTGCGTGGTCCCGGGCGGTTTTCCGAATGGCTTCGATGATGCGACGGCGGTGCTCCAGCGAGAGAGCTTCCAGGCTACGCTGGGCCGCTGCGGCCGCATCAATGGCATCTTCGAGCCGGTCGAAGACGCCGTCTTCACCGGTGTGCGAAGACGTGGGCCGGGAAGAAACAGGTTGTTCTGCGGCAAGGCCGCGCACCACCTCTTCAACGACGGCTCGGATCTGATGTTCGTTAAAATTCATCATAGTTCAAGGGGGAAATGTCCTGGGGAAACCGATCTGGAGGGACAACGAGAACCCCTACTGATTTTTCCGGTAGACGATTTCACCCTCCACCTCCACAGTGTCTACAATGGCAACAATGACGGCGTCTACCGGGCGGTTTTCCGTAGCGGTGGTCATGCGGGCGGAACTACCGCTGGTGCAAAGCACAATTTCGTCTTTCCCCGCACCAACGGCATCCACAGCTACCAGGAAGTTTTGTTTTGCCTCCTGGGTTTGTATGTCCAGGCTCTGAACGATCTGGAGTTTGAATCCGTCCAGACCGCTGTCTTTTTGGGTGGCAACCACGGTCCCCACCACTTTGCCCATAATCATTGGTTCACTCGTTCTTGTTCGCGGGGTCGTTTACTCAGCTTTCCCAATCGGCAGCACATCTTCCAGGCTACTGTGCGGGCGTGGGATGACGTGTACGGATACGAGTTCTCCAACTTTGCCAGCAGCTGCGGCACCCGCCTCGGTGGCGGCTTTTACGGCGGCAACATCACCGCGAACCATGGCGGTTACATAACCGGCACCAATTTTTTCCCAATTTACAAGCTGTACATTTGCGGCTTTGACCATGGCGTCTGTGGCTTCAATCATGGCCACCAGACCCCGAGTTTCAATCAATCCAAGGGCTTCACCCATGTTGCAAATCCTCCTGATGAGGTGGTTGGGCTGTGGATGGTACGTTACGAATCCGAGTACAAACGTGGAAAGACAAAATCGACTATGGCCGAATGAAGAT
>JAQCGA010000324.1 GCA_027619145.1 bacterium
CGCGTGTCCATCTCTGTTTTGCAGGTGGAACGCTATTGGGTGGAGAGTTCGTTGTGCTTCTTTTGTGACATCCGTACTTCCGGGTTCACCTGGTTGCCGATTGGCCGGAGTCACTTTCGGCAATTTCGTCGATTAGCATGCGATTGGGCAGGGTGACCGTTCGGTTTTCTGCGGTGCGGACCATCGCCGAAACGGCTCCGATTTCCAGGAGTTCACCCTGGACATTCTGGATGGCCACGTGTTGCCCGGGTTGAAAGGCACGGCGTGCGTAGAGGCCAGCCAGAATATTCTGCGCGATGGATCGGCTGCCCATGCCGAACATCAGAGCAATGCCAAGGCAGAAAGCGCTAAGGACTGTAGCAAAGGTAATTTCGAGCATGCTGGATTTGATTTCGAGCTGGGTAACGGCCATTACGATGACGATGATCAGGACAAGGCTATTGACCAGTTTTCCAAGGAAATCTGAGAATTCGATGCCAGCTTCACGGGCAGATCCACTGACGAGACCGCCAATAAAGCGACCGAAGCGTGCGCCGAAAACGCCAATGAGTACAACTGCGATAAGGTTGGGGATGAAGGCGACCAGCTTTTGCAGTGTAACCACAATGGCGGTCAGTTTCAATTGTTCGGCCGCAGAGAGGAAGAAGGTGAGTATGAGTAACCAGAAGATGAGTTTTCCAACAATTTCTGAGGGTTCGTAGCTGAACCCCGCACCCCGGATGAGCCCAGTGATTCCTGCCCGCTCGGCCAGGGTGTTGAAGCCCAGGCGATTCAGGAGGCGGCTGACCAGCCCACTGACCGCTTTCGCAACCAGCCAGCCCACCAGCAAGATGGCCAGCGATGCCAGCAGGCTGGGAACGAGCGCTGTCAGATTGCTCAAAATCCCATCCAGAGTTGGAAGGAGGATATTCCGCCAGAACGCTGCCATCACGGTTTTATCTCCTCTGCCTGATGAACTTCTGGCCGCCGGGACCCGAGCTTCAAAAGCCCGAGGCATACGCTGAAGAATCCAAGCAAAGATAAGAACAGGATATCTCGGTAGAGGAGTTTCCTGTGTACGCGCTCAACCACGCGGCCCACAAAGTGCTTGTCCAGTTCGGTTTCCGCCTGTGGGGGTGTCTCTGGCCAGATGGTTTGATTTCGATCTTCCCGATTCACTGTGAAGTCCCTTTGAATTGCGTTTCATACTGAATTTTGAAGGTTTCTCGTGCCCGCTTGAGCCGCATTTTGGTGGCGCTTAACCCAATGCCAATTCGGGTTGCAATGGTCTGGTAATCAAGCTCCTGAAGGTAGCGAAGTTCCAAGATTTCCCGGTCTTTCGCGCCCAGCGAGTCCATGATGCGGTCGATCTGTTTTTGCAGTTGCTCCTGTTCCAGGCCGCTTCGAACGGTAAAGAACAGTTCCGTATCGTGGAGGTCTTCTGCTTTTACTTCTTCAACGTCTTCGGCAACCCATCGCCAGGGCCGGCGCTGCCTCGTTTCCAGATGGTTGAGGCAGGTGTTAACCGTAATTGCATACAGCCAGGTAGAAAATGTTGCATTGCTTCGAAAGCCGGGGAGTCCGTGGAAGACTTTCACGAAAATATCCTGGCTGAGGTCTTCGGCTTCTTCCCGGTTTTTGACGATGCTGAAGGTTTTTCCAAAGACTTTCTGCTTGTAGCGTTCTACGAGGATTTCAAAGGCCTGAGTCCGGTATGGAAGCTCTGTTCGGCATGTTTCAACCAACTCGCTGTCAGAGGGGAGATTCATTTGCTTTCACTTTTTTTAGACCAGAAAGAAAAAGAAAAGTCACATGTTTCATAAAGTAGGATCGATAAAAGTATCTTTTGCTAAAAAAATGAGCCCACGCAAGACACACAGATGCCGCCGATTCTGCTGCGGCTTTTCTGCGAATCTTGTGTGGGCTCGTGGAAGCAATGGCCTCGTTTGTGAAAATCGGTTTGCCGGATTCAGGGGGCAGGTCTGAAGATGCGGGTTTTTCCTCCAGGGCCGTAGAGGCTAATCACGCCAGCACCGTTTGTATCTGACAGAGCTTGCAGGGCGTCTTCTCCCGCTTTGTTTTTGAGCATCAGAAGGCCGCCTTTTTCGCCTGCTCCTGCATAGACCAGTTCGCGTCCCTCTTTGGTCGAAATAACCATCAGCCCATTCTCTCGCTCACCAGCCCCCAGGTAAATGTATTCTTCACCTTCCCGGGTGGCCATTCTGAACTGCCCATTGCCTCTTCGCCCGGCACCCAAAAAGAGGAGTTCTTTTCCGTTTTGCCCGGAAAGAGTAAAGAGGCCGTCGCCGTCTTCTTCTGTGCCGGCAAAGATTTTGATATTCCCGTGTACGTCCACGATTTCCAGTGCTTTACAGCGGATCACATCGGATACGCCGGGTGTGGTTGCGCCCAATGCAACAATTCCCAACAATACGATTGCCAGACCAGCGGTGAGATTCCGGTAAAGCCGGACCTGTCGTTCCAGAAGTGTGAGGCGTTGTTCGGGTGTTCTGGTTGCATTTTGCGGGGAATCTGCCATTTCCTGTATCCTCTCTGCACAAATGGTTGTCGGTTTGGATGAGAGCCATTTGGCGTACGGACTAATTTTCTGTTTCACCGGACTGTAGGCGCTGGATCTTGTCTTCTGCGTATTTCTGAAAGCGCCGATCTTTCAGACCTTTCTGGTAGTTCGATATGGCTTTTTCTTTATTGCCGAGGGCTTCGTAGATATCGCCCAGGACGATGTATGCCGGAATATCATATCGGGTATCCGTGAGGGCTGCGCTGGCACTCGTGATGGCGTCCTGATATTGTTGTGTTTCAAAATAGGCTACGGCCAGTCGGTAGCGTACTTCAGCGTTTTTTGTATCCAGGGCCAGGGCTCGTTTGTAGGAGTCAATTGCGGCATTGAAGTTTTTCTCCTGAGCATAGGCGTATCCCAGGGCTGCGTGGGCCTTGCTGTCTTTTGGGGAAATGGCAACAGCTTTTTCCAGTGTGCTTGTTGCTTTTTGGGGCTGATCGGTTTCTACATAGACTATGGCCAGAGCAAGGTAGGCATCCAGGTATTCTTTGTCAATGTCGATGGCTTTCTGGTAATGTGACGCGGCTTTGCTGTTCTGACGCGTGGCTCGATAAAGGTCTCCGAGAGATTTATGAGCTTTGGCGTGTTTGGGGTTGAGGTCTATTGTGGTTTGGAATGCGGATTCGGCCTTATCGTAATTGTGGGCGTACCGATGGGAAAGACCCAGGTTATAAAATACAGCAGCATCTGTGGGATCCAGTTGTACGGCCAGTTCGTACTGCTGGGCTGATTTTGAATAGTTGCGTTGTTGATAAAACAGGTTGCCCTGTTTTAGATAGGCGGCTTTCAGGTATTCTGCTGCTTTGCCTTCGTTGAATGCCGAGTCCAATTCCAGGACTTTCTGAAAGCTGGACTGGGCCTGTTCATACTTGCGCAGGTTCTGAAACTGGATTTGCCCCAGGTCGAAATACGCTGCGGTATAATCTGGCTGGAGTACGATTGCACGTTGATAAGCATCAACGGATTTTTCATAGTCTTTCAGTTCTTGGTGCGTGCGCCCAATTGCGCGGTAAGCCTGGGCATTTTTTGAATCCAGTTTTGTGGCCTCCTGGAAGGCCGTGAGAGCTTCTTGATACCGGCGTTTCTTGAACAGTTCCTGGCCCTGGTTGTACTGTTCTGCAGATTCAGGGGAAACCTGGGCAGGAAGGTGGGTTGCGGTAAAGAGGAGTGCAAGAAATATGACCAGACGAATTTTCATGGCGTATCTCCTGTTTAAAAGTTGAAAAGAGCCGACGTTCGGGTAGGATTTGTTTTCTGCAAAACTTGTACCATCTTATTTGCATGCGTGTAATTTATTGTTCAGGAGTGAGTTGCAATTTTTTCTCAACCCAATATTCTCTTGAGATGTGGCGAAGATGACACAATGGTGCCCAATCTGCCCAGATGCGACAAATTGTCTTACTTGAGTGGATAGACTACAAAAGGTGCCGGTTGCGAAAAGCACAGCCGACACCTTATTATTGTATGCCAGAAAAACGTTCACTGCTTTCTATCGTGCTCTTTTCTCCTGGATTCGAAAACCCGATTGCATTCCATGCCGATGAACGCGAAACAGACGAGAATACTCTGGGGTTTCGAACACCACGAAGGTAGACATTTTATACGAATACATCTGTTGTGTTTCCCCGGACAATTGTGACCTGGCCGGCTTCTTCCAACTGGCGTACCATTTGGACGACCCGCAACTGGACCTCTTCAACGTCGCTGAGCCTTACCGGGCCAGAGAATTCGATTTCTTCCTTGAGCATTGTGCCCACGCGTTCGGAAAGATTTGTAAATATCCGGTCTTTGATTTCTTCCCCGGCACCTTTGAGCGCAATGGCTAAATCTTTGGTATCTACCTCACGGAGAATCATCTGGATTTCGCGGTCTGTGAAGTGGGCGATGTCGTCGAAGACGAACATCTGGTTGCGTACGGCTTCGGCCAATTCAGGGTCTTTTGCATCCAGGCGTTCCAGTACGGCTTTTTCTGTAGACCGGCCGGTGAAGTTCAAAATTTCGGCCACGGCTTTGGGTCCGCCAATTTCGGTAACCTGCCCGCTGAGGATCGCCTGCAGATTGTAAGATAAGCTTTCTTCCAGGTCTCGGAGAACTTGAGGCGAGATATTTTCCATGCGGGCAATCCGATAGGAGACATCCGACTGGAGCTCTTCGGCCAGGCCGTTGATCACCTCTGCGGCCTGGGTGGGGTTGAGCTGAGAGAGAATAAGCGCAATGGTTTGCGGGTGTTCTTTGGAAATAAAAGGGATGAGTTGGTTCGGGTCCACGTTGCGCAACATATAGAAGCCGCTGGATGTGGTGCTGTTGACCCGGTCCAGAAGCTGCTGCGCTTTGCGGGGGCCCAGCGCTTTTTCCAATGCTCCCCGGGCGAATTCAATCCCCCCTTGGGAAACATAATGGCCTGCAATCAGCAGTTGCTCGAACTCTTCGAGGACTTCGTCTTCTTGTTCGGTGGTTACTATGTCCAGTTCGGCAATGGCCTGTGCGACTTGCTCAATTTCAGCGTCGCCCAGGTACTTCATCACTTCGGCTGTGGTTTCCTGCCCAAGCGCAATCATCAAAATGGCAACCTTCTGCCGCGCCGGGACTTCACCATCTTCCGGGGGCTTATTCTGGGTGGATGACTTCACCGATTTCTGCCGAGATGTTGCAGGTGCAACCACGTCTTCTCCCTGCGTGTGTGACGATGAGGTACTGTCTCTTTAAAACATGCGCAAAACCAGTGCCATGAATCAGAAAGTTTAAAATGAAAATAAACGACACTTTTCACTTGCGATTACAACTATGCAGCCAATTTCAAAGGCAAAGGTTCTTTGAGCGGTGTG
>JAQCGA010000325.1 GCA_027619145.1 bacterium
GCACCGGCATTCCATCTGGGATACACGCTGGGTTCCGGCCAGACGTTTCGCTGGGGGCGAGATCAGGATGGGTGGTGGAAAGGGATAACCTACGGTACGGTGTTTCACCTGAAGCAGGAGGAGGAGGTCCTGCACTTCAAGGCATCCGGAGGTCAGATTCGGACCTGGGCGGGCGAGATGGATGTGGAGCAGTTTCTGGTCTGGTATTTGAGGATTCTGGAGGTACCTCGGGTGCGTGTGCCTCGTGGGGACCGGTATCTCCGCCGGGCGCGAGACCTTTTGCGGGGGTTCCGGTTTGTGCGGCAGGAACCTTTTGAATGCACCCTGTCGTACGTCCTGTCTGTGCAGGCGCATATGTCTTTGACCAAACGGCGTATTCAATTTTTGGGCAAGATTCTGGGGAAGGAGATTCTGTTCGAGGGCGAACGGTACTGGACGTTCCCAACGCCTGTTGCGCTTGCCAGGTTGAACGGGGCATATTTTCGGGCACAACGATTCGGATGGCGCTCGGAGCGGCTGGCGGTGTCTGCGGGTACCCTGGCGGGTGAATTGGAGGAACGTGGGATTCAGGATCCGGTGGATGGAGGGTTGGATCTCTGGCGGGAACTGGTGGATGAACTGAAGGCGGAGGGGGGAACGGGTGTGGGGCTGAAGGTAGGGAAATGTATTGATTTGTTCGCGCTGGAACGGATGGGTGCGGTGCCGGTAGATACGTGGGTGTTAAAGTTTGCGCAGGAATGGTACGGAATTCCTGGAAATGACCGGGCTGTATGCGCCTGGGCCGAAGCCCGGTGTGGAAAGTGGGCGGGATACGGAAACGAATATTTGTTTGCTTATTATCGAGAACTGAACGGATCTACGGTGTACGACCGGGTGATTTCATTTTGCGCGTCTGATGTACCCTCTGCCGAGTTGCCGTTCGAACCGGCTTATTCGCGGACGTAACGTGGGTTGCCAAAACCGTCGTTGACAACGTGGCTGCGTGCGGGAATTTCGGCTTTGTCTGGAATGATGAGGTCGAGTTCTGTGCTATTTTCTACAATGGTACCGTCGCCTACGCGTACGCTGTGCCCCAGCCGAATGTTTCCGGGCCTGCGGGACCCGCTGAGTACGGTGCCGATGACGACTGAGGATGCAATTCGGCAATCCGGCCCAGTATGGACGTAGCCGTAGATTTGCGTATTGGGGCCAACGGTGGTGCGGTCTCCAATACGGACGGGTCCCAACAAAGTGGCGTCTGTTCCTATTTGTACAAAATTTCCCAGGAAAGGGTGCCGCTGGCGGGCTTTCCCGCTGAGGCCGCCCAGTGTGGATGGGTAAATGACGCAACCAGAACCAATGACGCCGGTTTGTCCGGTGGTCAGGCCTCGGTGGGGGTGTTCCAGGAAGTTGGCGTCTCCAATACTGGTTTCAGGGTGGAGGTCCGCCTGATAATATCTGCCGCCGAGCTCGGAAATGGCGCGTGGCAGGAACGGGACAGGTTGCCGCTCGATATCTGGAAGATTGTCGGCTGGTCCAGTGCGTGTGAGCGCGTTGGCAATATCGTGATAAAAAAGAACGCGCCAGCCGGGGTAGGTACTGATGACCAGTTGCATCAGGTAGTCGAAAGCAAAATCCAGACTGTGTTCTTTGAGAAATTCACGGTAAATGGACATATCCCGGTGTTCGATGGCGGTATCGATGACGCGGCTCTGATCCAGGTCTTCCAGCGTTCGCCTGCAGAATTCTTCGCGTTGCACAATGTAGGCATCCCAGACGGCTGGATCTTTGAGCGAGGCAAACCGGTTCCACAGGGCGCGTTCTTTGAGCCGGGGCAGATCGGACAGCAGTGCGAACGTCGATTCGAGTGCGCGGGTTTCAAGGTCCTGTCCGTTGTGTTCAATGGCCAGGAGAGATTGGAGGATCATTGCATAGATCTGGTCCGCAATTTCTTCAAGCTCCGAAGCAAGGTCCGGGCTGTGCCGTGTCTCCTGGGCGTTGTGTGAGCCCGGTGCAACGCATTCCAGGAGGTTGCCCAGCACCGTTTCCAGAATGTCGCGGTTGACGAAGCCTCGGCCAGAAGGCTTGGAAAGGATGCCCCGGCTGATGGGGTCAATGCGGAGAACCCTCCGTTCTTCGTCTGTGTAAATCGAATGGAGTCGCTCCAGAATTTTCTCCAGGAGGGGCCGTTTCCGGCTTTCGTAAGATGAATCAAACAGGGTTGTGTCGCCCATAACCCGTGGTGAACTCCTTTCGGGTAGAGAATACCAGAGATGAATTGAGACTTAAAGTATACCGAATATTGACCCCTTATGCCAGGGATTGGCCACCCGGACCTATTCCACCCAGATGCGTCCCAGAGGGAAATAGGTGGATTGGCCAGCCCAGGGGTTTTGGGTTTGGAGTGGGACAAGGGTCCGAATTGGCTTGCCCTGGTAGGAACCTCGGGGCTCGCTGGATGCTTTGTTCACGCGGACGGCCAGGGTATAAAACCCGCCAGGTACGAACCCTGGGATTTTGAACGTAAAGGCATCTTTCTGGTACCAACCCGTCTGGAGATCTTCGGGGAGGACTTCAACCTGGCGGGCTGCTGTGAATTCGCGGACCGTCGGGATTTCCATCCGGTCGTTGACAAAGGCAAATTCGGCAAAGAAGGGGCCGCCGTGGGTGGCTATGCGTTGCACAACGAAACTCAGTTCAAATAGTTCAGAGCGTTTGATGATGCCACGGATCTGTTGTCCGTGAAAGAGCATGGAGGATTCGAAGGTTCTGGAGGCTCCCCGGTCCAGTCCGCGAATTTCGAAGCCGATGAACTCGATTTCTGAGTACGAGCTGCCCTCCGTGTGAACCTGGATGGAGGGGGGATTTGGGGTTTGAAGGGCGGGCGGTTTGGGTTCCAGCCGGAGGAGATACGGGTCTACCTCTGAGCGTATGGTGCGAAAATGGGTGAACTCGGGTGGCATCCGGTCATCCAGAACAGCAAAGATGGGGCGGTTCGGGTGCTGCTCAAAGAGGAGATGGAGGGCGCGCAAGCGGTCTGCCTGGTTCAGGCCCGGCTTCAGAGAACCTCCGGATGTGGCTCTGGGGGCGAGTCGGCCCAGGGTGAGAATGGTTACGTCTTGCCGCAGGTTTTGTACGAGCTGAAAGTATTTGTACCGTGTTGCGTGACCGTCGTCGGGCGCTACGATCAAGGTGTTTGGAGGCAGATTGTTGAAGCGGGCAAGGCGCTGTTCATACGCTGTTTCGTTCGACGTAATCGACACAATCTGAGGGGTGTGTTGAACAAGCAAGACGGAGGGGAGCGCAAAGGCGATGAGCACGCCAACTGTGCGGTTCAAGAATTTTGGAACGCGGGCGCGGACGGTGGTGTGGACCTGGTGCAGCCCCAGACCGGCAAATGCTGTGAGCAGATAAAACGATGGCATAAAAAAAACTTCACGGTCTGCCACATTGTAGGCCAATACGGGAAGCGCCGTACAGACAAAGACAAGGATGAGGAGGGTATCGAAAGCGCTTTCGGATGTTTCGGCTCGCCCGGAAAAGCGATGGAGAAAGCCAGCAGTAGGGTTGGGGGCGCGCCGACGGCGAGACGGGTTTTGCGTGGAGCGGTTCAGTCTGAGTGCAGTAATTTTTGTGACAGTGATCAGGGCGATGCTTGCGGTAGCCAGGATAGAAGACGCCGGGGTCAGGTTGGCGGTGTAAGACTGGATGTAGGAGAGGATGAGGCCGGGATACTGTATCAGAGGCGTATCCAGAATTTTTGAGCCCGTGAATTCTTCGGCTGACAAATACCACCAGAACCAGCGCAGAGAGAGCGGTTCGAAGCCGTTGAGATAGACAAAGTCTGTGATGAAGCCGCTGCCCTGAAGCAGGCGGAGAGGAATGTAGAGCAAGGGAGTGAGACCCAGAATGCCCCAACCAAAGAAAGACAGCAGGTGGTCTTTCTTGTTTTTTTGAAGGAGCAAAAAGACCGTTGCCGGGACGACCAAAATGAAGAGTAAGATGTTGGTGCTTGCGCCCAGGCCCAGACAGAAAGACAAGAGATGAAGGGTTCGGGTAGAGCGGGTGCGTAGCCATCGGGCCGCCAGGTAGAGAAACAAACCCAGGAAGCAAAGTTGTACTGTGTAGACTTCGGCGATGGTTGCATGAATCCAGAATACAAACCCGAAAGCCATGCTCCAGCCCGTTGCCAGGGAAACGGGGATGTCGCGGGTGCGTTCGTAGAGGGCCAGGGAGAGGAAAAGGGCGGCCAGTGCACCAAACACAGCGGACGTGAAAATGACGCCGCCATCGGGAAGGGCAAAGGGGAGCTGACTGAAGAGGTGGGCGAAGAGGAGGTAGAGCGGGTGTCCTGGCGGGTGGTCTATGCCCAGGGTGTGGGCGGCGATGACCATTTCCGCACTGTCTATGGTATAGAGGGTATCCAGGGCCCAGACGTGTGCCCGTGTAAGGGTGTACACGAGGAAGGGTAGTCCAAACGCGAGCAGGGGAAGTTCCCACCGCGGCCTGGGCTCCGGTGCAGTCACGGCTGCAGTGCTCCTTCGAGGTACCGGCGGAAAGCCTCGGGACTGTAGATGAGCGCGCGCTGTATTTCCATGGATGGCAGGCGGTAGGGGTGGGAGTCTCGAGTGATGTATCTTGCTTCGGCAGGCGGGCCTCCGTCTGGCTCGTCTGGGCCTGAAACCCCCACCAGATCTGCGTACCGAATGGTTTTGCCGTCTGCCTGGTACTCGGTGCCTACAATCCAGAGTCGCCCAAAGCGATACCGGCGTTTCACCTGTTCTTCTGCCGCGCTGCTCCAGCTTGTGCCTGTAAAGGCAAAGTCTTGAGGTTCGATGCCAAGTTCACTCTGGAGTTTTTGGTCGCATTCTTCGAGTTCCCGAGCCAACTGTTCACCCGAGGGGTCCTGCTCGAAGAGTTTGGAAAGGTTGGGGTGGGTTACGGTATGTGCGCCCATGTGCCAGCCGAGATCCACGAGTTCTCGCACTTCGTCCCACGTCATCGTACCGGGGTCGTAACACGTGCTCTGAGGATCCATCATGCCGGTGTTGATAAAGAGGTTGCCTGTGTATTCGTTGTTGCTGAGTACATCGTGTATGTCTCCGCGCATGGATTTGACCGGATGGTCGAAGTCAAACATAATCGGTCTGTCTGGAAGTTCTTGCTGGCCTTCCCGCCAGGCGGCCAGGTCATTGTAGTTGATGGAAGTGAAGTCCAGTTCACGGGCGATGCTTATGAGGGCTCCAAAATGTTCGTGGGTGAGCGGAAAATCCCCTTTGGGGTTGATGCCATGGCACATGGTAATGGGAATGCGCATTCAGGCCTCCTCTGTGGGTTGGCTCAGCCTTTCGCGTCTTCTTCGTCTTGGAGCAGGCTTTCCACG
>JAQCGA010000326.1 GCA_027619145.1 bacterium
TCCATATTTTCCGTCCAGACCTTCTACAAAAGGAGCCCATATGACCCCGGAAGAGTTCTCAACCCACTGCCTGCGTATTCAACTGGACGGCTATTCGGTTGTACCAGACCTTCTCACATCTGAAGAATGTGAGGAAGCCCAGCGAGAATTGGATCGAATCCTCGCGGAAGAATGCTCCCTTCCCGGAGCCCCGCAGGACGAACACAACGCCTCCATCCAGAACCTCTTCAACAAAGCCCGTATTTTCGAACGCCTGTATCAACTTCCCCACCTGCTGAAACTCATCCGCCATTTTCTGGGAGAAGACGCTGTCCTGAGTTCTGTTCAGGCCCACATTCGTTTTCCCGGTGCACCCGAACAGGGACTCCACGCAGACGGGTCTCGCACTGGCCCCAACCGCCCCGGTGCACCCGCAGACAAGAACCGGCGCATCACCAGTCACGTACTCGGATTCAACGTGGCCTTCTGCATCAGCCCATTCAACAAAAAAACCGGTGCGACCCGCCTGGTGCCGGGGAGCCACCGGTATGAAGACATCACCGTACCACCTCCTCCCGTTCCAGGGGAAACGGTGGTTGAAGCCAAACGCGGTTCTGCGGTTATTTTTAACGTCTCTACCTGGCACGGCGCCTCCGCACACACAGGAAATCAAACGCGGTATGCGGTGATGACCCCCTGGCGCAGGCAGTGGCTTCGCCCCGAAAACGAACTGGGCCGCATTGTCAAACCCGATGTACTTGAACGCGCCGGGCCGGATGGCCTTCTCATTTTCGGCATCGGAGCCCTGCCGCCGTACATCGATCGGTGGGCCTGGGATATCCAGCGCGGACGCCCAAAACCCGAATGGAAACACCTCCAAAGAGAATAACAAAACGGCCAGGAACGCAGAAGCTCCTGGCCGTTTTAATTCTATACGATAACTCTACATCAGGGGGATTTATTCAACCCTTCGTGAATCACGCTGGCAAGCTCCGCCATCGTATGCGGTTTCTCTACAAACCCGGCCAACCCACCAGGCAGTTTTACTTTGCCGTCTTCTACGACCGGGTAGCCAGACATAAATACGATGGGAAGATCGACCCCTCTTTCTCGCAATGCTTCATAAAGTTTGATGCCACCCATCTCCGGCATAACCATATCCGTAATTACCAGCGAAATTTCAGACCGGTACAGCTCGTAAACTTCCAGCGCGTCATACCCATTTATCGCAGTAACCACACGATAGTCCAGCCGTTCCAGTACGGTCTGCACGGCGCCGCGTACCTCCGGGTCGTCCTCCACCAGCAGAAGTGTCTCGCCGTGCCCTACCTCTATCCGGACCACCTCTTGCTCCACCGCAACCCCTGAAAGCCTGTATTCAGGAAAGTAAATTCGAAACGTTGTCCCCCGGTCCAGTGTGCTGTTTACCGTAATTTCTCCGCCGTGTTGCTTGACAATACCGTAGACCTGAGCCAACCCCAGGCCGGTTCCTTCGCCCACAGCTTTCGTTGTAAAAAAAGGTTCGTAAATCCGCTTTTGCACATCAGGAGCCATCCCTGTGCCCGTATCCGAAACAGAAAGCAGCACCCAGCTTCCAGACTCCAGGCAAGGCAGCACTGCACGATCAGCTTCCGGCGCATGGCCCGCCCGGACCCGGCAGACACCAATCTTCAACTCTCCCCCTTCGGGCATCGCGTCTTCACTATTCACAGAAAGATTGGTAATCACCTGATAGATCTGCGTCAGATTGGCCTCTACAATAGCCTCATCGCACGCAAAGTCGGGTACCACACGAATGGACTCAGGCAGGGTTCGCGCCAGGAGCTTCACAGACTCGTTCAGAAACGAGACAACATCTACAGGCTGCTTGCTCACAGAGGTTTCCCGGCTGAAATCCAGAATCTGCCGAATCAGTTGCGCCGCTCGTTCTCCCTGCGAAAAAATTTTCTGTAACTCCTCCCGGGCAGATTCCGGGATGTCAGTGCGCATTTCCAGCAACTGAGCAAACCCCATCATCACCGTTAACAGATTATTAAAATCATGTGAAATGCCAGCCGCCAGCTGGCCAATAGCCGCCAGGCGTTCTTGCTGCAAGGCCTGTTGCTGAGTGGCTTTCAGTTCCACAAGAGTTTCTTGCAACCGCTGGTTGCTGTTGCGGATCTCTTCTTCAGCCCGTTTTCGATCGCGAACCTCTTTCCGGAGTTGTCGGTTCACTTCCTCCAGGTTTTCTGTGCGGTCTTCAATCTTAGTTTCCAGGCCCCGTAAATACCCTCCAAGTTGCTTCCACTGCTTTTTTTCAATCGACATATCCCGATGGCTCCCCATCAGGCCTACCGGATTTCCATCCTCATCATATACCTTCTTGGCCTGAATCTGCACCGGGATTTCAACCCCGTCTTTCCGCAAACAGGGCACTTCGTCAAAATAAGAATCGATTTCCTGTACTGCCCCCACAAACTGGTCCGTAACCAGTTCCCGAACATCCGGCCGAAACAAAAAATTGAACGAATGTCCCACGGCCTCTTCAGATGTATAGCCGAATACTTTCTCCGAGCCTTCGGTCCATTGCCGAATCACGCCTTCTTTGTCCGCAAACACCACAGCCTCCGGCACCTGCCCAAACAGATCCTCCGTAAACTGCCTGCTCGCTCTCTTTCCTCCCGGGCTGGCCTGGCGCTCGAGTTCGGCACAGCGGTCCCGCAGTTCGCCCAACTCTGCCAGTAGCTGCTCTCTGGGGATCTCCCCGTCTTGCATTTCAGCCCCCGAATCTATGAATGTGCACGCAGAGTCGATATCTGCACAAGGAATAGATACGCCGCTTGTACCTGGCGCCACGGGCATCAATATTGCCCGTTTTGGGGCCGTTGTCAAGTTGATTTGCTTCAGTACCCCCCTTCCCACTTCCTATTGTGCTCAAAAATTTCCACCTTTATTTTTTTATAGGCCAACCTTTTCCGCCTCACCGGGTCTAATCTTTCTGAACAGGGGGCGAAACAGAGAAAACGCTCATTCTCCGAGCACAGAGGAAAGACCCTCGCGCCTTTGACTGAACCTGGGCACTTCGGGCGGCAGCATATCCACAGGAGATCTGGCTTGACAAAATGCGGACCTGAGCTACCTTTCCAGAAATACCGCCCTGCGCTCCCAACTCGAGTCCGCCCAATGACCCTTGCCCCAAAAACACATTCGTTTCCTGGTCCCAACGCAGAAGTCCTGGAAGCCCAGGCCCGGGTTTGCACCGGTCCACACCAGTCTCGCCCGTTGGGCAAGAAACCAGGAGATCCACAACCTGGACCTGTACTCGAAAAAATCCTGCAGACCCTCCGGGAAGAATTGCCCATCGAGCAACAGGTCTCCTCTGCACAAATGGGCGCTTTTTTTGCAGCCATGACCTTGCGGAAATCCTACCCACCCGAAACCGGATGGTCACCCGCCGAAACAGAAGCCTTCAAAACGTATGGACCCGACCTTGAAACCCTTCTTCCCGCAGAAATTTCTTTTTTGCTCCTCCCTTCCCGGAGTTCCCCTCTTCCCAACACAAACGAAACCCTCCGTACCTCTCTTGTACCCATTCTCTCAGGTGCCCACCTCACATACTCACAGACACGCAACCTCTGCGAATCCATCCTGGCAGGGAAAATCCATCCTGCCCTCGCTGCGGCCGCGTTGATTGGCCAGCGAATGAACCGGGAAACCCACGACGAAGTCCGTGGGTACCTGGATGCAGTCTTCCCGCCCGAACGCATCCTCCAGGTAAATACCCACTCGCTTACCCACATGGGTGAACCCTACGACGGCTCAACCCGGTATTTCCGTCCCACAATCTTCATTGCAGCCGTACGCGCTGCCCTGGGCCGCCCCACCGTGCTCCACGGCGTGGATCATATGCCGCCCAAATCGGGCGTTACCGAAGAACAGATCCTCGATGCGCTTGGCGCACGTACAGACCTGAACCCAGAACAGGCCGTCCTTTTTCTCGAAGACCCGGCCATCGGATTCGCGTACATCAGCCAGCGTGAATATGCACCCGGCGCGTACGCGCTTCGGGACCTGCGGGCCCACATCAAAAAGCGTCCGCCCTGGGCCGCCACAGAAAAAGTTCAGCAACTCTTTTCATGCCCCGGCGATAACTTCCTGATTGCCGGATACTACCACCCCGGCTACGAACAAACCCTCCTCCGCCTGATGGAAGAGCGCAACCTCACGGCAGGACTGGTCATCAAAGGCCTGGAAGGCACCAGCCACTACGCACTGCGGTCCGGAAAACCCTCGGACGAAGCCCGAAAAGCCATCAACTTCTCCCAGGGATTCCGGCACACAGGCAACCAGCGTGAACCATTTGAGCAGGATGTGGACCCCAATGAATTCGGGTACCACTATGCCGAAAGCCCGCGTCCCGAAATCATAAACGCCGAAGCCTTTGCCCACGCAGGCACCGAAGCACTTTCCGGCGAACAAGGACCTGCTCTGGATCAGATCCTCTTCAACACCGCCCTGAAAGACCACCTTCTCGGGTTGTGTAAAGACCCGCAGGAATCCCTCGATCTGGCCAGAGAAACCATTCACAGCGGCCGCGCGCTTTCTCATCTAAAAACCTACATCGCAGCAACCCGAAATCAAAAACCTTCAGCATAAACAAACGTTACTGCCCAGCCAACCCGGCCACCTCGCCTGCGCCCAGCGCCCGGTTGTAAATTCGCACGTCCCGCATCCGCCCGCAGAAGGATTCCGTCGGGCCCGCGCCAATCTGAAGAGTTTGATCTGTAGTCAGATCATACACCGCTCCCTCAAACACCTCCGAAGTCGCAACCTCTTTCCCATCTACATAAAGCCGCAACCGATCCGTATCCCGTACGCCAACCACGTGCCGCCACCCCGGTTGTAATTCCCGGTCGTACGTCACGCACGCACCCGCTCCCAACGAAAACACATGCCCCGAAGGCAACGTACCGCAAAACAGCTTTCCATCGTACACAGCCATAGACCAGGCCCGCCGGTAACGAACATCCGGCGTTTTATCAAGCTGCCCTGTACGCGTCCACACCGTCCCTCCATCGTACCGATATACTTCTGCCAGCGGCAACGTCCCGCCATACATCTTCCCGTTATACACCGCCATCGCCATCACTTCCAGTTCATCTCCCAGCTTGCCACAATCCGTCCAGGTCTCTCCGCCGTCGTACCGAAACACTCTGGCATCTGGCCAGGTGCCCGCGTACAGATGGCCGCCGTACACCGAAAACGCATACACCTGATCCACCCCCGGCTGATCCCCCGTACGCGTCCACTTCTTCCCACCTTCGTACCGATAAATTCCACCCCGCTTATCCCCCTCATTCCCCGCCGCATACAGATGCCCATCAAACACCCCCAGCGCCATCG
>JAQCGA010000327.1 GCA_027619145.1 bacterium
GCCCCTACGACCAATGTAAAAAGCGCCTGAAATCCGGGCCTTTACGGTAGTCGGATATGTTGAATTCAAAAATTTTAAACGGGAGCCTCCCATGCACGTCGAAATCAACCGCCACGCCCTGGACCGAGTCCCGCTCTCCATCATCTTCGACGACTCCACCATGCTCGTCAATCTCAACTATTTCTTCATGCGCGACCGCAACCCCATAGACGGCCAAAACCGCCGCTGGGAAGACGTGCCTGTTGTACACCCGGAATCCTTCACCCGGGAATTTGCCGAATGGTGTCTCGAACAGGGTGTCAAAGGCAAATTCAGCGTCGTCCCCTGTCCTGCTGCCCTGGGCCGCATTGACCACGGCCTGCCACTCTTCAGCAAAGCCCAGCAGGAAAGCTGGCTAAAAATGTGCCGCGAACTCATCATGCCCAACTACGACATCACCCCGGAAATGATGACCCACACCTTTGTCGTGGACCTGGATACCCTGCAACCCGTAGACCCCAACCTCTGGGAACAATGGGGCTGGAATCAGTTGCCCACAGACCAGGAAGAACGCGTCACCGACTACATCGCACTCTCCTGTGAAATCCTCCACAACGTGGGCCTCACCCCTGCCGGCGTCACCTCTCCCGGCGGGTTCGGAAACCCCCTCGACTTCTACGCCAAATGCGCCGAAGCCGCCGTCCGCCGCGTCACCGGCAACCCCACGCCCTACCTCTTCAAGCGCGTTTTCGACAACACCATCGAAACCCCGGTCTGGTACCCGGACCGCAAAGCCGGCACCGCCATGGGCGAAGTCATCGCCTGCATCGGAGACTGGACCGGAAGCTGGACCGGGTACGGCGAAGTCAGCCCCAACAAATACATCACCGAAGACCTCCAGGGAGGCCGCCTGCCCGCCGTCATAGACGCCGGAGACCCTGCCGTCCTCATCAGCCACTGGCAGGGCTTCTACGGCATCCACGACGATGACCGCCGGGGCTTCCGCGCCTTCAAAACCGTCGTACGCCGCCTCAAAGAACGCGACCCCCACGGTGAACGGACCCAATGGCGAAAATGCAGTGAAATCACCAACTACGCCTGCGCCCGAGAAATGGCCGAACTTGCCTCAGACGGCAACACCCTCAAACTCGACCTGCCCGTCCGCGTCCCGGAACTCACCCTGCGCTTTAGCGGCTCAAACATCCAGAACATCTCCGTAGACGGAAAACCTCTCGCCCGAGCCCTCACCCGCGCCGCTTTCCGCACCCACACCTTCTACCGCGAAGGCGACGTCACCTTTGCCGCCTTCGACCCTCAAAATCGAAACGTCACCGTCGAGATCCAGGAATAAACCATGCCCGACGAATCTTATCTTGATCCGCCACAACACCTCGGTGAACCTGAAGAAATAGACCTCCGGAATCAGCGCGACTTCCAGGGCATCCCCGGCATCGAACGCACCGTCTCCGGCAGGCTCTGGGCAGCCTGGTACGGCGGTGGAAAAACAGAAGACCACCACAACCGCATCTTGCTCACCACCAGCGCAAACAACGGCCGTACCTGGTCCGAAATCAAACTCGTCATCGATCCAGACGGCGATGGACCCGTGCGCGCCTTCGACCCCTGCCTCTGGCATGACCCAAACAATCGCCTCTGGCTCTTCTGGTCTCAGGGCTACGAAAAACAGGCCGATGAACGTAGCGGCGTATGGGCCATCACCACGCACGAAAGCGACGTCGAGAATCCCTCCTGGACCAAACCCAAACGCCTCTGTGACGGTATTATGATGAACAAACCCACCACCCTCTCCTCCGGCGAATGGCTACTCCCGGTTGCCCGCTGGCGCAGTGAAAACAGCGCGGGGGTTTGCGGATCACCCGACCAGGGCAACACATGGAACGAACTTGGCCGTGCGAACATCCCGGAAGAAACCGACCGCAACTGCGACGAACACATGCTCGTAGAGCGCCAGGACGGCAGTTTGTGGATGTGGGTCCGTACCCGGTACGGAATCGGCCACAGTATTTCCACAGACCGCGGCCGCACCTGGACCCCGGTCGCCCCTTCCGAACTCCAGCATCCCGCATCAAGATTCTTCATCCGCCGCCTCCACTCGGGCAACCTGCTCCTGGTCAAACACGGCCCGCTCAACACGCGCACAGAACGGTCACATCTCACCGCCTACCTCTCTGAAAATGACGGTCAGACCTGGACCGGCGGCCTGCTCCTGGACGAACGCACCCGCGTCTCCTACCCCGATGGCGTCCAGGCACCCGACGGCACAATCTACCTCATATACGACCGGGAACGCACGGCCGCACGGGAAATCCTCCTGGCCTGTTTTACCGAAGATGACATCGCACAAGGCGTGACTTCATCCAGCACAGCCCTGCGTCTCCTCGTCAACAAAGCCCAATAATCTCCCAGGACATCCATGCGAAAACCCATCTCTCATTCCACAGCAATCGCAACCAACGGAAACGTTTACCTCCACTGGTTCAACAGCACATCTCTCTTTAAAAAAGAGACCGGTGAATTCGACCACTTCCGCATCTACCGCAGGGAAGAATCAGACTTCGTATTCGGGCAGGACTACCAGGAATATTTCCTCGCTCTGGACAACAGCAACACGGAACTCATCTTCGAAGGACCACTGGCCTGTACCAATGGTCGCAAATGCGTCTTCGAAGATACCTCAGTTGAAACCAGCCGTACCTACGCCTACTTCATCCAGACAAAAACCTCTGCACCCATCGGTCCTATTCCTGTCCGTGTCCGCGACCCCGAAATCTGGTGGTCGTACGCGTACCTGATGCAGCGCCTCAACGCCCTCCAGAACCGCGCACCCAATCTTGTCAAACTCTCTGTCTGTGGCCAAACCGCAAAAAGCATCGACATCCCCTGCCTGCGTCTGGGAACCGGAAATCAAATCCTGGGGTTGGTCGGCCTTATCCACGGCGGCGAATCCGGCCCGGAACTCATCGTACCCGCCCTGGAACACCTCCTCGAACACCACCGCGATCTCCTGCAAAAAGTTCAGGTCATCGCGCTCCCTTCCGTCAACATTGACGCCCGCGAACAACAGGTACAGGGTGTCCCCTGGTACATCCGGAAAAACCATCAGGAAACCGACATCAACCGGAACTTCCCTGTCCACTGGGAAGAAACCGAATACGGCTACGGCCTGGACTCCAGCGATGAAACCTCGGCTACGTATCGAGGGCCTTCTCCCGCCAGCGCGCCCGAAACCCGCGCCGTCCTCGCCGCCTTTCAAGAAACACGTCCACACGCCGTCTTCTGTTTTCACGCCCTGGCCAGCCTCTGCGGAATCCCCGCCCTCACTGCCAAATACGCAAAAACCGACACCGACTACACCAGCCGCTGCAAAAAAATCGTAGAAGTCTTCGGAAAAGGCCTGCACCCGGACCTGGAATACGCAGACAACTGGCTCTCTTTCGGATGCTCCGCTGGTTCTCTTCCCGCCTGGTTCTATGAACTCAACCGCATCCCTGCCTTCGATCTCGAAATCGGCATCGACAAAAACGCCCTGGACCTCTGCCGCACGGACCGGACAGACCGTGCCCTCCTGCGCGACTACCAGGAACGCCACGCCCGTGCCATCCACGCCGTCCTGGAGCACATGGTTTCCGAACATAGGGGCAAAACATGAGTGAACAACGATTGAAGGGCCAGGTCGCCTGGATCAGCGGGGGAGCATCGGGAATGGGTCAGGCTGCGGCTGAACGGTTCGCAAAAGAAGGAGCGGCCGTTGTTCTGGCCGACGTACAGGATGACCTCGGTAAAAGAGTAGCGGAAAACATCCAGGACGCGGGTGGACATGCACAATACCACCAATGCGATGTGTCCAGAGCAGATGAAGTGGCCACGTCGATTGCAACTGCCGTGAAGACATTCGGCGGATTGCAAATTGTGGTCAACTGCGCTGGCATTGTCCATGTGAGTCCGTTGCACGAATACGAAGAAGCCGAGTGGGACCGGCTGATGGGGGTCAATGTCAAATCGATCTATTTTTCTCTAAAATATGGAATCGAGCACCTGAAGAAAAACAAACGAAGCTACATGGTAAATATCGGATCGGTGGGCAGTTTTATCGGGCAGGCCCAAACACCTGCCTATATCACATCCAAACACGCCGTCCTGGGATTGAGCAGATCCATTGCCCTGGATTATGCCGCAGATGGACTCCGGTGTAACTGTATCTGCCCCGGAATCACAGATACACCCATGCTGCGTTATCACCTGAGTAAAGCCGATGATCCAGAAGGGGCGTTGGCAAAACGTCTCAGGCGGGTTCCCACGGGTGTCGCGCTTACGCCTGAAGATATCGCACGCTCGATCCTCTATTTGTCCTGTGAGGATTCTGCTGGAATAACAGGCACATCCCTGGTGGTAGATGGGGGATACACCACGGCGGCCGAATGGGAAACCGGAAATGTCACCCGATTCATGGAGGAGAGATGAAATACAGACTCGCCTGTGCGGACTTTACATTTCCTCTGATGAGCCACGATCAGTCTCTGGGACTGATCTCAATGCTCGGGTTCAAAGGGGTGGACATTGGATTGTTCGAAGGGCGTTCTCACCTCTGGCCATCAAAGGAGTTTAAGAACATTGGCCCATCGGCAAGAAAACTCAAGAACAAGCTGGACAACCTTGGATTGAAGGCCGCCGACATCTTTCTCCAGACCGCTCCGGACTTCGTACCTTTCGCCATCAATCATCCGTCTTCGAAACGTCGTACCAGAGCAAGGAATTGGTTTCTGAAAACACTCGAGTATGCGTCATCAACTGGAAGCAAACACGTGACGATTCTACCGGGTGTATCTTTCTCAGAAGAGAAGTCTTCGGATTCTTTTGGCAGGGCCGTAGATGAGCTCTCCTGGCGGGTGGAACAGGCAAAAACACAGGATATCGTCCTTGGAATAGAAGCGCACGTGGGATCTCTTGCACCCAGACCAAAATCAGCCGAAAAACTTGTACGATCCGTTCCGGGACTCACGCTAACCCTGGACTACACGCACTTTACGCGAGCAGGACTTCCTGATTCCACTGTAGAACCCCTGGTCGAATATGCCAGCCACTTTCACGCAAGAGGCGCTCGCAAGGGACGCTTGCAGGAAACTTTCAGAAAAAACAAAATCGACTACAAACGTGTCCTGAAAATGATGGCCAAAACGAAATACCGGGGATGGATCGGGATTGAATACGTCTGGATCGACTGGGAGCATTGCAACGAGTGCGACAACATTTCCGAGACAATCCAGTTCCGAGATTTTTTGAACATAAATATGAAATAAGCGACACTTTTCACTTGAGATTGCGTAGAAGGGATAGTTTGT
>JAQCGA010000328.1 GCA_027619145.1 bacterium
TGCTGTGACGAGGTTGCTGATATTGAGGCTCATTGCCAAATATTGGATGCGCGGGTTTTGCGGTTCGTCGGCGATTGAGAAAGACATCTGGTGGCGCTGGTCCGGGGATGTTGCAGAGATTTCGAGGGGAAGTACTGCGGGGTATTCGTGGCCTTGCATTTCTTCCGAACTGCGGCGGACGAAATAGTGTTTGTCGGCTTCCTTTACCCGGTCTGGATGACCGATGTCTGTGAGGATGCGGCGCTCGGTGTTGCCCAGAGGCCAGGGCAGAAACCAGGTGTAGAGGCCGTCCACACCAGCGGCCCAGAAATTGGCTGCCGCGGCCGCAATCATGGCGGGGGTTGCGGTTTCGCGTGTGTGAAAACGCCGGCTTTCATCCTGCGCGTAAGGTTGGAGCATACCGTAAGTGGCGATATTTTTTTTGCGTGCGGCGTGGGTGAGCCATTCGATGGGCATGTTGGCGTCCAGCACGAAGTCTGCATAGATCACGGGGATGAGGAAATCGACCAGGCCCTCGTCTATCCAGGTATGAATGTCCAGGCCGGTTGAGAGGTTCAATTCTTCGGTGGGGTAGATGCGCGCGCCAATCAGGCCGGGGCCGCCGGGACGGTTACGGACCATGTCTGCTGTTTGGCGGAGAAAGTCGGTCATGACCGGGGTGTATTCGGCGGCATCTTCGGAGCGGAGCCAGAAAGGGCAGCCGCCGGGTGATGCGGCGAAGTCGAGTTCTAGACCCTGTATGGGATACTGAGTCGCGAGTTCTTTCAGTACGGCGAACTGATGGTTGCGCACTTCCGGGTGTACGAAGCCTCGGCCCCCGTTTTCGGGCATGTGGGCAGGGTCAATGCCGCCGTAACTGCCCATGCGCAGGCTGGCGAAGAAGTCCAGGCCTTTTTCGTGAGCGCGGTCCACGAGGACGGAAAGCGGGTCCAGGCCCTGCTGGATGAGGCTTTGCATGTTTTCCCAGGCACGCCATTCATACGCGTGTTGAAACGGCTGCCGGTCTGCACCAAATTGTAACCCAACCTGGGACGGATAAAAGAGGCCGTCTGCGCGGGAGACGCCGTAGACAAATGTATCTACGGCAGTACCGGCCACTTCGTCCACGGGAACCCAGGCATCTTCCAGGCGCATGGGCGGCTCAAAGACGAAGAGATAATAGTGGCGGGCGTCGTTGAAGTAGAGAGTGCGTTTCATTGGGCGCTGGTTGATAAGGGCTTTGCGTGGGTTTCTATATAGGTTTGGATTTCATTTTGGTCCACGGAGCCGATGAATTTAAAACTGGGGTCAATGTGGTAGAAGGCTTCGGCGTATTCGCAGCCGTGGGCCTGCCCCCATTCCCGGAAGGCGTTAAGACCGAAGAGGCGGATGTATTCGCGGTCTGCGGTTTCGTCGGTGTTACCCAGAGCGGGTAGATGGCGGCCTTCTTTCGCCAGGCGCTGTTTGAGTCGGGAGCCGTTTGCACCTGCGGGTCCCTGAGATTTGTTGACGACCATGGTGTCAATTTTGGTTTCGAGGTGCGCGTCGATATCCACCACGCGGTTGTAGGGCTGGCCGGGGCGGACGACCCAGTAGTATTTTTCTTTCACGCCGTGCGGAACCATGCCTGCGGCGACCTGTTCGGGATAGTCTTTGCCCATGCCGGCCATCCAGCAGGCGGCTTCTACGGTCCGGCCGGTTACGTAGTGGTCCGGGTTTTCTTCGTTTTCGCCCCAGGGGTTGAAGCTGAAGACGGTGTCTACCTTGAGGTGTCGGAAGAGGAAGATGAGGCGGGCGCGCAGTTCCAGAGCCGAGGCTTCGTCCAACCGGTGGTTGCGGTAGCCTAAGTTGAAGACGGACTTGAGGCCCAGCACGCGGGCGAGTTCGTCCACTTCGCGTTCGTTGCTTAAAATGGTTTCGCCCATGCTTTTTGTGGGGCCGCATTTTTCATCGTTGGTGGTCTGGATTAGGTAGCCGGTGTAGCCTTCGTGCAACAGTTTGGCAATGGTTCCCGCACAAAAGAGAGGAATGTCGTCTGCGTGGGCCTGTATGGCTACGAGGACTTTGCCTTCGTGCGGTTTTCCGGATGCGGATTTTTCCAGGGTGATTTCGTGAACCATGGTCATTGCTCCGTTCAGAATCCCTTCCTGGCTGAGATGAGGAAGGTTTTTTTTGTGGTAGAACGAAGTTTCTTTTTTATGCGATTTAGGCCTGCCAGCCGAGTTCGGAAAACAGGGTTTGAATATCCTGTGGCAGGGGCGCCGTGATGGTGACTGGCGTTGATTTGTAGGGGTGTTCGAACGAGAGACGGGAGGCGTGGAGCATGAGGCGGCGGATCTGGAACCGTTCGCGGAAGAATCGGTTCTGGGCACCATCGCCGTAATTCGTATCCCCCAGGACAGGGTGAGAGATGTGGGCGAGGTGTCTCCGGATCTGGTGTCGGCGGCCGGTAAGGGGCATGGCCTGCACCAGAGAGAAACGAGCGGAGGGATGTTTGCCAACGGGTTCGGGGAATTCCGCAGTGGCGAGGCGTAAGAAATCTGTAACCGCATTGGCGGGTTCTTTGGCGCGTTTTTCTTTATCGCGGAGGGCGTGGTCTATGTGGCCGTTTTCGGGTGCGAACCCCCGAACGACGGCCAGATAAGATTTTTCTACGAGGCGTTCTTCAAAGAGGCGGCAGGCTTCTCGGGCGGCTTCGGGGCTGAGGGCAAACAGGAGAACGCCGGATGTAGCTCGGTCCAGGCGGTGAATGGGGTAGACCAGACAGTCCATTTGGCGGCGCAGGCGGGGCATCAGGCTGGGTTCGCGCGGGGCGAGGCGGGTGGGGTGCACGAAGATGCCGTCGGGCTTGTGTACGGCCACCAGGTGTTCATCGCGGTAAAGAATTTCCAGCATCTGGTCTGTCACGGAAGTTGAATTTTTCGTTTTTCAGGATCGGGGTGCTGTTTGTAGAGCATGGCAACATTGCCGATGAGGCCCACGACCTGTGCACCGGATTTTTGCGCGATTTTTGAGGTGAGTTCCTTGCGCGATTCCTTGAACTCGATGAAGCGGATTTTGATGAGTTCGTGTGCGTCGAGTGCTTCGGCGACAGTTTGAACCAGGCTGGCCGTTACACCGCCTTTGCCAATTTGAACGACCGAGTTGAGGTGGTGCGCCTGACTGCGCAGGTATTTACGTTGCGATGGATTCAGCGCCTTCATGGAGACTCCAGGTGAACGCCCCCGCTTTCCATAAATGAGGAAAGCGGGGACAAGAATAAGGCTACTTGATTTCCAGAAGTTCAACTTCGAAGATCAGGGTGGAAGCCGGCGGAATGGTCGGTGGGCTCCCGCGGTCTCCATAGGCCAGGTCTGAAGGGATAAAGAGCATCGCTTTACCCCCTACTTTCATAATTTGCAGACCTTCTGTCCAGCCTTTGATGACGCGATTGAGCGGGAAGGTGGCCGGTTCGCCGCGTTTGTGTGAGCTGTCGAACTCCGTGCCATCCAGTAGCTTTCCGGCATAGTGTACTGTGACTGTGTCTGAGGCTTTGGGAGATTTTCCTTTGCCCTCTTTGATGATTTTATACTGGAGGCCGCTGGGCAGGGTTTTTACGCCTTCTTTGGCTTTGTTTTCTTCCAGGAACGCTTGTCCTTCCTGGCGGTTGCCTTCGCTGGCTTTGCTCATTTCTTCTTGTTGCTTCGCCATCATCTTCTGCTGGAAGTCCTGGAGGATTTTTTGCATTACCGAGTCACTTAGTGCGGGTGTTGTTTCGGCGACAATGTCGCGTACGCCGCGCGCGTAGGACTCTGGATCTACGGTGATGGATTGCCGTTTCAATCCGTCTGCTACATCTTTGCCAATGGTGTATCCGAGGCTGTAACTGAACTGCTGGTCTTCTGTTTTCAGTTCAGCCTCTTTTTTTGTCTCTGCCTGGCAGGCCAGGAGGAACATTGATACAACCGCAACAACCCATACCTTCATTCCATTCTCCTATCGAGAGAGGGTAAATAGGGCCTGGGCGAGTCTTTCTCACCCTGGTCCTGGCTGGGAACCTTTTTTGCAGTTCCCGGAATTTACGTGGGATTAAAATAGGAATCATTTGCAACCTGTCCCATTCACGCATTTTGTGTATTGAATCCTTTTATTTTACAAAACGGGCTTCGACTTCGGCCAACACAATGCCAGGGATGTCTGCGGGTTTTTCAACCGGGTATACACATACGTTTGTAGAAGCATTTACGGCATTCCGGAACTGCTCGGCTTCTCGGGAGCGTCCTACGTGTACGGCGGTTACTCGACACGTGGAGGTGAGGAGGTAATCGATCACAGCCTGGAGGTTGGTGATTTGCATGTCTGTAATGATGAAGATGTCCATGCGCTCCCGGCGCAGGGCTTTCAAGTCCGGGAGGTGCAGGGCGGTGCCCCCGCCAAAATACTTGCAAAGAGATTTGTACACGGTGCGCCGGTCTCGTGTGAAGTCTTGGAGCTCCCTGCCACCAGAAGGCGCATCGCTGAAGTTGTACACAGCAACGTTGCGGCGTTGATTCAGGTAGGCGTCTGCAGCACATCCTGCGCCAAGCACCGCGTGCGAGAGTTCTTCGCAGGGATTGGTCATGCTGCCGGAAGAATCGATGATGATCAGACAGTCCGGGGTGGCCTCGGCGTTGCCGTGGGTTTCTCCCTGGCGGCGTTGCCAGACCTGAGAGATGCCGGGCAGGATTTTCCCAAAGCTGGTCCACACGTCAATGTCCTGAACGGGCCGACCCAGTTCCCAGGGGGTGTGAGTATGGGGGTGCATGCCGCCGGTTTTTTCCATA
The DNA here is from genome assembly GCA_027619145.1 of bacterium. The sequence goes on from JAQCGA010000328.1 coordinate 4,782, forward strand.
GGCACGGTGCGTACGGGCAGGCGGTAGGTTCGGGCGCGGGCCATATAATACAGGAGGTCTGCATCTCGGGGAATTCCTCGGCCGCGACCCATTTCGGGTTCTGGCATGTGGCCGGAGGCTTCCAGTTCTTCGCGAAAATCTTCGACCATGGCACGGAAGGCGTAATAGCCTTTTCCTGAAAATTGCTTCAGGCCTTTTTCAATTTCTCCGTCTGAATATTGTTGCAGGTTATGCTCGCCCATCATGCCGCCCTGGCTACCGCCGGGTTGGCCTTCCTGGTTCTTGATGAGGGGAGCAACCACGCGGGCAAAGTCCTGGACGGCTTCGCCCCAGCGGCTCCGGTCCAGATACGGAATGCGGGAGAGGCGAGAGACGGCTTCGTGTTCTTCTTCGATGCCCAGGTTTACGCCCCAAATTTTCTGGTAGAGGGCCCGGATGACCTGGCCGACTTCGTCGGTTTCCATGTGGCGGTACACTTCAGGCAGCTTGGAGTTGCGTTCTTTTACGCAGTGTGTGTCCACAACAACGTCCATAAAATAATCGACAACACGTTT
>JAQCGA010000329.1 GCA_027619145.1 bacterium
GATGTACAGAACATTTTTTATGCAGCAAAACAATTTAACGCCCGTCTGGATTTTGAAAAGCTCCTCCAGGTGGCCGTAGGTAAGCGGCGGCTCATCCGGGCCATCGCCTACGTCGTTCAGTCTCCCGAGGTGGACCAGAGCGGCTTTATCTCTATGCTCCAACAAAAAGGGTACGAAGTCCGCCAGAAAGACCTGCGCACCCGAAGCGACGGCTCTGCCAAAGGCGACTGGGATATGGGCATGGCAATTGATATCATGGGCCTGGTGGACAAGTTGGATGTGGTTTCTATTGTTACAGGCGACGGAGATTTTGTGTCGCTCCTCCACCTGGTAAAAACCATTGGCCCACGAGTAGAGGTCATTTCGTTTGTACACAACACGGCCCGCGACCTCGTTCAAAGTGCGGACCTGCACATCCCCATCGAAGAAACACTCTTGATGCGGCCGGACAGCAATGGCTCGTACAACAAACAAACCCCACGCGCCGAAGCTCAGCCCCTGGACCGCTCAGAGAAACCCGAGAAAATCGAGAAAACGGAGCCTATCTAACCGTGTTCGTTGACCAGGTCAAAATTCAAGCCACGTCCGGGCATGGCGGCCGGGGATGCAGCAGCTTCAGGCGAGAAAAATTCGAACCCCACGGTGGCCCAGACGGCGGAGACGGCGGAGACGGCGGAGACGTTGTCCTTGTTGTCGATTCGCGCCTGAATACGCTTCTGGACTTCCGCTATCGTCCGCACGTCGAAGGTGGACGCGGAGGACATGGCTCGGGGAAAAAGTTTAAGGGGGCACGCGGAGAGGTCGCAGAGATTCGGGTTCCCCCCGGCACGGTGGTACGCGACGCGGACACCGGCGAAATTCTGGCGGATCTGACCGAACACGAAACACGCCTGGTTCTGCTCCGCGGCGGTCGAGGTGGCCGGGGCAACAAGCGTTTTGCCACTCCTACCAACCGAGCACCAGACTATGCCCAACCCGGACAGCCGGGCCAAGAACGTGCTCTGGAACTGGAACTTAAGCTCATTGCAGATGTCGGCCTGGTGGGCCTCCCGAATGCCGGGAAATCTACGTTGCTTTCGCGCATTTCGGCCGCCCACCCCAAAGTAGCAGATTATCCGTTCACAACCCTACGCCCCAACCTGGGCATTGTATCGTTCAACGAATACGACAGCTTCGTTGTTGCAGATATTCCAGGGCTCATCGAAGGCGCCCACGAGGGCCGTGGATTGGGCATACAGTTCCTGCGCCACATCGAACGCACCCGCGTTCTCCTGTTTCTCATAGACGTCTCCAGCCCTACCCCCGAGCACGACCTGGAAGTGCTCCGAAACGAACTGAACAGCTTCAGTCCGGACCTTCTCAAAAAGCCCACCTTCGTTGTGGCTTCTAAAATTGATATCCTGCCTCCGGAAGATCGCGAAGAACCTCTTCTGGAAGGAAAAGCTGAACTGGCGATCTCTTCGGCTACAGGCGAAGGCATTCCGCTCCTGATCCGTCGCCTGGGTGAGATCGTCAACCAGAGTCGCCAGGAAGCCGAATAAGAGAAGAGGAGAACGTTTTGTTCTCCTCTTCTCTTATCTGTTGAACCATTTGTTCTTTTCCTCGTTCTCCAACCCCGCACCAACTCCCTTTCTTGTCTGGCACCTTCTTTGCATTCTCTGGGTTTCGTTCTGTTTGTTGCATAGCTCTCAAATCCTCTGTACCCGGAGATGTGATGAGACAAGATCTCCAGGCCTGGCTCACGCTCTATTCGGTCCCAGGGCTCGGCCCGGCAGCGTTTGCTACGCTCCTCCAGCACTTCCCCACACCCGCCAACGTTCTGTGTGCATCCCGTGAGCAATTACAGGCTGTACCCGGCATTGGCCCTGGGCTCTCCCGTGCAATTCTGGAGAACCACAATAACAAATGGGCAGCCGATCAGATCCGGATCTCAGCCAGCGTCGGCATTCGCATCCTCACACTTTCAGACTCAGACTACCCTCCATACCTTCGCCAGATCTACGCCCCACCCCCCATTCTGTTCACGCTTGGGAACATAACCGCTTTTCAAAAGCCATCCATCGCCCTTGTAGGCTCCAGGTCGTTCACGCCCTATGGACGGGATACCGCCCGCAGGCTGGCCGAGGGGCTTTCCCAACGCGGCTTTGCCATTGTCAGTGGAATGGCCCTGGGAATTGATGCGCACGCCCACAATGGCGCCCTGGAGGCCGGAGGAACCACCGTCGCTGTCCTGGGCAGCGGCCTGGATCACCCCTACCCGCCCGAAAACCGCTCTTTGTTCACCCGCATCTGCGAATCTGGCGCCGTTGTCACCGAATTTCCCGTTGGAACCAAACCCGAAGCCCACCATTTCCCCAGGCGTAACCGCATCATCAGCGGGCTCTGCCTGGGCGTGGTGGTCATTGAAGCTGGGGAACGCAGCGGTGCACTCATCACTGCCCGGTATGCTCTGGAACAGAACCGCGAGGTCTTTGCCATCCCTGGCCCTATTCATTCAGGAAGAAGCCTGGGTACCAATCGCCTCATCCGTCAGGGTGCTGTTTTGGTACAAGATCCCGGGGATATTCTGGAGGAGCTCCCCACAACCACACCGGTGCTTTCCTCCGCTGAAAGGGCTCCAGAAGTCGACCTTCCCGAGCCCGAACGCAGCCTCTTCACTTACCTCCTTGAGACTGGCCCCAGCCACATTGACACCATTGCTGCCCAAGTGGGGTTTTCCGCTGCTCGAACACTTTCTTGCCTGCTTTCCCTCGAACTCGCTGGCCTGGCCGTACAGCTTCCCGGAAAACGTTTTATGTGCAAAGAACGGTAGGAGATCGTGGGCACTTCAGAGTAGGTATCGCCGCGCGTACAAAAAAAGAACTCCGCTGAATTTCGGAGTTCTTTTTGTATGATTACAACGGATAGGATGTCAACACTGAACTCGCTGAATCCTCTAAAAACGTCGCATCAAGCCCACGATTTTCCCGGCGATGCGAAAATCTTCGCGGCTGGAGTCTACCAGAATAGGTTGAAATGCTTCATTTTCTGGCATCAATCGCACCTGGCGTCCTTCCTGAAAATAACGCTTCACGGTCGCTTCTTCGCCGATAACAGCAATCACGATATCACCCGGGCTTGCGGTAGCTTGCTGCCGCGCCAGAACATAATCTCCATCCAGGATGCCCGCATTACGCATGCTCTCCCCACGTACCTGGAGTGCGAAAACATCCTCCGATGGCAAAAAGGACCGGTCAACGGCCACCGTGCTTTCCACATTCTCTGTGGCCAGAATGGGCTCACCTGCTGCCACCCGCCCAATCACAGGGACCTCACGCAGCCCGGAAGAAGGGCTTAGATCCCGTTCCATATAATCTGTGAGTTCGATCCCCCTGGACAACATTGCACGCCTGCGAATATACCCTTTTTTTTCAAGGGCAGCCAACGTGGTCCGCACGCCATTCGTCGAAGCAATATTGAAAGCGTCCATAATTTCGCGGATGGTGGGCGGATAGCCGTTACCCCGGATGGTGCGGGCAATAAACTCGTAAATCTCTTGTTGTCGATCTGTCAATTTTCGGCGCATTGTCAACTCCTCATCCAAATCCAAAAAACATCCATTGCCGGGATTGGCGGCGCCAGGGTAATGCAAATCAATCGAGAATCTCTACAAAACCTCAAAATGGGTGCTCATTTGAATATACTGCACATTAGTTCATTCGTCAAGAATTAATTTTAAAATGTTTAAAAACAGAGAGATTAGAGAAATCTGCTCAGAACACCGCGTTCAATCTCGATCTTGAGCCATGTGATTGCTTTTTATCACAAGTTCCTGAAAGTTCTGGCCTTATGAGTGGAAAGTCCTTGACAGGGGACACTCTCTCCCTATATTTATTTGTCCGCGCCTGTTCTATCCACCCTTTCAACACAAATGGATGCAATGTGAAAACGCTTCGTCCTTCCAGTTGGTCCACTTTGGGCTGGCACGGTATCAGCCTGAACATCCCGGCAGATTGGAACCCAGGAAAAATTGTAGGCGACGAAAAAGCCGGCGAAATGCGCCTGGATGCCCCTACGACGATCCGACTTGAGCTGGAATGGAAAGAAGCCCGTGGAGAAGAACGGGTAGGCCTCATCGTAGATCGGTATGTAGAAAGTCTGGCGAAGAATGCACAGAAAGAAAAAAAAGCCCTGGAGGTTGAGCGCACCCCGGCTAACGAATGGCTCAATTTGCCAGATATGCGCTCCGTAGAATATTTCACTTGGAAAACAGACAGCCAGGTACATACCCTCGCCTGTTATAGCCCGTCCTCGGACCGGCTCATTTTCCTGCGCGTGATGGAAGGCCTCGAGGAAGACCTGAGCACGCTCCTGCCCACCATTTTTAACAGCCTCAGCGATACGCCACCAGACCAGCCTCGAACCTGGGCACTCTACGACCTGGAATGTCTTGCGCCCCCCGACTACAACCTTGAAAATTACCAGCTCAAATCCGGCCACATCCGTCTGGTCTTTGAAAAAGGCAGAAACCGGCTCCAGGTAGATCGCTTGAGCCTTGCGAAAACCCTGCTCAAGAACCAATCGATCGAGGACTGGTACCTGGACTTTTTCCGCAAAGACCTGCGCAGCTTCAACACAAGCACACAAGAAAACGCAATGGAGCCGCATCCTGGTCTCACAATACAGGGAAAACCCAAGAGCCGCTGGCGCGCACTGCTTATGCCGCTCCCCTTCTGGAATGTGCGCCCCCGGATGTATTTAGATGGCCACGCCTGGGCCTGTCCGGATTCCAATAAGATTTACTCCGTTCAGTCCCACTGGAAAAAGGCCGCGGACGCGCCGGACATCGAACAATTCCTCCTTGGTGTCCGCTGTCACACCAAACAAGATCATCCGAAAGAAACCAAAACTTGACACACTGTGGCACCAGCCTTACATTCTAATTTGCCGGAAACCCCGGCCATCTCCCTCTGTCTGGCTACACTGTACCAGGAGTATTTGTCTTGTTATTCAAAAAACAACCCAAGATCAGCCGCGAGGCCATGTTCAATTCCAAGCCCACACGCAATGATCTTCTGGAATGGGAAAAAAAAGAAAATGGCGAAACAGCCATCACCCTCAGGCGGGCGGACACGCTGAAGGTAAAAATCATTTCCAAGCTCTTCTGGGTTCCAGAAAAGCGCACCCTGGTGCTGGATGAAATTGGTTCACAGATCTGGGGAATGTGCGACGGACGCACCACGGTTCAGGCCATGGTCAACCGCCTGAGCGAAGACCACCAGCTCAACGCCAAAGAAGCCGAAATTTCGCTCCTTGCCTACTTAAAAAAACTGGGTCAGAAAAATCTC
>JAQCGA010000330.1 GCA_027619145.1 bacterium
TTTGTTTTTGCACTGGTTGTCGATTTGATCCGGTTTCAGGACGTGGTCCGGGGCATTGGCCAGTACGTGCAGGCAGGCCCAGCATTCGCCGCCTATGCCGAAGATACCCTGGAGGAATGCGCCGGTGGTTTCAATTTCTACGCCTTCGCCGGGGAGAACGTGTACGACCGTACCGTCCACGTAGGCCTGTACTTCTACAGGACGCGGGGGCCGCCGAAGGATGACCTGGCCGGTAACAGGCGAGATGCTTTCCAGGGTGCCGGTGATGGGCGATGGGATGCTGGTTTTGAACCATTTGACAAAGGGGCGTGTCTCGGCAATGATTTCGCCTTCTTCGACCGGTTCTCCCTCTTTTTTGAGCATGTACGAAGGGAGTTCGGAAGGGGTGACACCCAAACGGTTGACCAGGTTAAGCGAGCTGACGTCGCCGGGCAGTTCGGTGCGGGCAACAACCTGGTTGCGCTGTACCGTGTCGCCTTCTTTTACCAGTACGTCACCCCGAAGGGGGAGCTGGCGGCGTTTGCGAATGGTGGCCTGGCGGGTTACGCGTAAGCCGGGGGTGTAGGTATGGGCCATAGAAGACTGTGAGAGGAGAGGTGAAAAGAGAAAAGCGAAACAATTGACAATTATCAATTATCAATTATCAATTGTCAATTTGTCTTTTCTGAATGTCAGATTTTCATTTTTGGATCCAGGGCGTCGCGTAGGCCGTCGCCGAGGAGGTTGTAGAGGGTAACGGTAACAAAAATGGCGAAGCCGGGTACAACCACGAGCCACCAGGCGGCTGTATTGCTGCGGGCACCTGCCAGGATGGCGCCCCAGGTGATGGCTTCGGCCGGTACGCCAATGCCCAGGAAGCTGAGGCCGGATTCGGCCAGGATGGCACCTGCTACGCCGAAGGCCGCGGGGATGAGTACGGGGGCGATGGCGTTGGGTAAGATATGGATAAACATTACCCGAGCACTGGAATACCCCAGGCTTTTGGCCGCAGAGACGTAGTCGTAGTTACGAACCTGGAGGAACATGGCGCGGGTGAGCCGGGCGATGCCTACCCAGCCGGTGAGACCGATGATGATCATAATGAAGAAGAGGCTGGGCGGGAAAAAGGCGGCTACGGTAATGATGAGGAAGAGGGCAGGAATGGCGGCCCAGAGTTCAAAGATGCGGGAGAGGATCAGATCGATCCACCCACCGAAGTAGCCTGCCAGTGCACCTAAGATCACACCAATGAACATGGAGATGCTAACAGAGACCAGGCCAATGGTAAGTGCGTACCTTGTGCCGTGGATGAGGCCAGAGAGCACATCTCGACCCAGGCGATCTGTTCCCATCAGGTGTTCTGCGTTCGGTTGTTGATATTTTTCGTTGAGGTGGATGTCACTGGGGCCATAGGGGATGGGCGGGAAGATGGCCTGACTGGCCTGAAGGCGTTTCAGATTGCGCCTACGCCGCAGTTCCGGTTGCCAATCTGCAATGCCCAGGTGAACGGCGTACTGGCGAAAGGCGGGGAAGTAGGTCTTGTTCTGGTACTCCATGTAATAGGGTTTGTTGCCTGCAATCAGGTCTGCACCAAGTGCAACCAGTGCAAGCAGACCAATCCCCACCAGGGCCGCCAATGCAGGTCGATTTTTTTTGAACTGTTTCCAGACGAGGCGGGCATAGGTCTGGCCGCTTGCCTGCTCTTTTTTTAAAAGAAGAGAGGCCGGAGAAGGCTGCGAAACAGGTTCTGTTTTTGCGGGAGTTGCCATCGGGTTAGCCCTGTGAACGGGAAAATTCGATGCGCGGGTCCACAACTTTCAGCAGAATGTCTGCGAAGAGGATGCCCAATAGGGAGAGAAGAGAACTGATGGTCAGGATGGCCATCACCATTGGATAGTCTCTTACCAGGACGGATTGCACACCCAAGAACCCCATGCCCGGAATGGTGAAAATGGTTTCTATGAAAACGGAGCCTGCGATGAGGCCGGGGAGGAGGTTTGCCAGGATGGTGACGATGGGGATGAGTGAGTTGCGGAAGACGTGTCGGAGTACCACGACTTTTTGGGAAAGGCCTTTGGCCTGAGCTGTGCGCACGTAATCTTGCCGCAGGTTTTCGAGCATGCTGGTGCGCATGAACCGGGAGAGTCCTGCAAAGCTGGCGTATGTGGAAGCCAGCACGGGTAGAACCATGTGGTGGACGTGGTCTTTCAGCAGGCGCCAGAAACCCCATTGGTCTGTGGCTTCGATGGATTGGATGCCGGAGGCGGGAAACCAGTAGAAGAATTCTTTGTTACAAAAAAAGATGATCAACAACATGCCCACCCAAAACGAAGGCATGGACCACAGAGCGAAGGTTCCTGTGGTGAGTATTCGGTCTGTGAGCGAGTTCTGCTTCACGGACAACCAGACGCCTAAGGGCAGACCTACGAGGTAAGCGATGAAGAGACTGATGAGGTTGATTTCCAGCGTAATGGGGATCCGCTCCAGGATGTGTCGGATTACGGGCTGCTGGTCTTTGAAGGAGCGGCCGAAGTCCAGGGTGGTGAAGCGCCGGTTGAAGATCTGGCAGAGTACCAGGCCAGCACCGTTGTACGAATAGTTGTTTTCGAGCTGGACGGTTCTGCCCTGCCAGAAGGAGGATTCGGTAAGTTCCCGTACTTGATCTGGGTGCTGTTTTGCGAAGAATTCAAGAAAGCGGCTCTTCCGGGCCTCGTTTTCGAGAGCGGCCAGTTCGGCTCGTTGGTCGGTGTCCACCCCTGCAAGGACGTTGTCCACCATGAGAGCGGTCCGCTCAAGCGTAGAGAGTGGCTCCATGCGCAGGAATAACCTGGAGATCCAATTTAAATACTGGACGTGCAGGGGTTGATCCAGGCCGAGCTGGCGGCGCAGGTCCGCACGGGTTTTTTCAACATCGGATTTGCGATCCGTGGAAATGCCCTCGCTGCCGGCCAGGCCGCCCAGGAACAGGTCTACTGGATCTCCAGGGGCCAGGTGCATGACCAAAAAGGAGATGAGCGTGATCCCGATGAGTGTAGGGATCATGAGCAGCGTGCGATGGAGGATGTATTGAAGCATAGGCGCCCTGCCCCCGTGCTTTTCTGAGAGCTACTGATAAAGCCGGTTGGCGGCCGTGACGAACCATTCCTGGGTGTCTATGCCTCCGGGATACCAGTTCACGTTTTCAAAACGTCGGCTGTAAGCGGTCGCATTGCGCGATTTCCACAAGAAGGTATAGGGTTGTTCTTCGTGAAGAATTTCCTGGAAGCGTTTGTACATTGCAATGCGTTTGTCCGGGTCGAACTCTTTGCGGTAGGCTTCCAGGATGCTGTCCACTTCGGCGTTTCTGAAGCTGATGAAGTTGGAACCCTGGCCTTCGGCCTGGGAGGAATGCCAGATCTGGTAGCTGTCTGGCGCGAGGCGTAGGCTACCGGTCCAGCCCAGGGTGCAGGCCGCGAATTCTTTTTTGCGTGCCACCCGATCCAGAAAAATGGTCCAGTCCAATTCGCGCACTTCGCAAACAATGCCTACGTCCTGGAGTTCGTACTGGAGGGCCAGGGCAATGTCTTTGCGCATCTGGTTGCCGGAGTTGACCAGGAACTCGAACTGGAACTGTGTCTTCTCTCCGTCAATGATTTTGTCCAGAATGCCGTCTCCGTCGGTGTCTGCCCAGCCGGCTTCTTCGAGCAAGTCCAGGGCTTTTTCGGGATCGTACTCATACGGCTCCAGATCGTGATTGTATTCTGGACGAAATTTGTGGATGGGGCCTTCTACCGTTTCGGCCAGGCCGAACATGAGGTTTTGCACCATGCTTTTCCGGTTGGTCATGTGTGTCATTGCGTGGCGCACACGTTTGTCTCTGAAAATGGGGTGCGCGTTGTTCCATCCGATGTAGACGTACCCGGAAGAGTAGGAGATGCCTTTGAGGAAGCGCCCTGTGAATTCAGGCGACCAGCTCTTGTCTTTGAACTCCAAAGGTTGGAGGCTGTAGCGGTCCAGATTGCCGTTGGTTAGTTCGATGAAGGCTGCGTCTGTGTTGTTGATGATTTTGAAGACGATCTTGCTGACATACCCTTTGGGCATCAGGTCTTTCTGGTTTTGTCCCCAGTATTTCTGGTTGCGGGTGAGCACGACTTTTTGGCCGGTAACCACGTCGCTTTCCCAGTCTGCAACTTTGTAGGGGCCGGAGCCGAGCATGCTGCGGTTGAAGCCTGTGTTGAATTTTTCGCCGAACTGTTGTACTCGTTCTGCATGGGGTCCGCTTTCCCAGGAGCCGTCCACCAGGCTTTGAATAGAGACGGGGTCCAGGAGCCCGTCTGGATCATAAAAATGCCTGGGTATAACCTGAAGGGTGCCCAGAGAGATGTCGTTGCGGAAGTAGGGTTCGTCGCAGACGAAGCTGATTTTGTGGGTGCCTTCCTGGCGTACATCTTTGACTGCGGCGAAATAGTTGCGTAACGAGGCCGCCAGGACCGCAGGATTTTTGATGACTTTCATACTGAAAAGTACGTCGTCTGCGGTAAGGGGTTTTCCGTCTGCAAACTGTACGTTTTCGCGCAGGTCGAAGGTGTAGGTAAGCTTGTCTTCTGAGATGGCCGGGTAGGTTTTGGCGATGAGGCCAATCATTTCGTACGGCGGGTCGTTTTTGATGTCCAGGAGAGATTCGAATACGTACAGGTGGACCGAAGAAGCACCGGCATCATTGGACGTGTAAGGATTGAAGTTTTCAGGGTCTGAAAGAAAGTGTTGTACGAGCCAGTCCCCATATACCGGGTCTTTGGCCTCGGTATATTTCAACGGTGCGGTCTGGGCGCCGTTGAGGACGATGATGTCGTTGGTATTGATGAGGATCTGCTTGACCCGTTCCCAAACATCTTGCGCGAGGGCCGGGTACGCGGCAAGGGCGAAGCAGATGCCCAGGAAGAAGCTCAATCCTGCAACACGAATTCTATGCGTCATCGGTTATCTCCCGAATGAGTTCTCTCGTGGATACAGATCCAGCGCGTTCGCCCAGGCTGCGATCTGTGTGACCCGTTCCTCTTCGCTTTGTACAAATAAGATGGGGCGACCTCGGCCGTCCAGAATGATGCCGGACTCGCCACCTCGAACAACTGTTTTTACTTCCTGGCCCTGCCCGGCGCCTGCGTCCCAGCGGCGGGCAGGTTTGATGCTCAGGTCTGCGTTCTCGTTTTCAGGCACGGAGAACATTCGGAGTTCTCCTACCTTCAGTTCGCCGGATTCGGTTCCAGAAGAGGATGTGATTTCGTAGGTCAGGCAAACATCGCCGGGTTTGCCGCTGCTCACCGGTGCCACACCGGCTCCCAA
>JAQCGA010000331.1 GCA_027619145.1 bacterium
CAGTCCCAGAAGAAACGGACACGTTCCGAAGAAAGAAATATCATCCCGTATATGTATTAATAACATATGCTTATCGCTATGTAAACCAGGACGTCATCAGACTCAACATTCCCGTCATTGAACTTTTGGGTGGCCCGGGTTATTTTTTTGGATGCTACAGAGTATACCCGCCCGGGCACCATCCGTTTTCTGGAGGAGCCAGGCATGTTGCTCGGCGAACTTGGAAACCGAATCCGCTCCCAGCGCGAGCGACTGGGGTTGAAACAGCAAGACATCGCCAGCGCGTTGCAAATTAGCCCTCAGGCTGTTTCGAAATGGGAACGCGGCGAAAATGGGCCAGACCTGGCCATTCTAGGAGCACTCGCCCGCCTGCTGGGTGTTTCTACAGACTGGCTGCTGGATACCCACAGCACGGGACGGGATGTATTCAACGCCACCGTCTTTGCATCCAGCGTCTCCGGAGCCTACGAAAAATCCTTGCGCATAGCGGCCAAGAATTTTGCCACCTGGGCCAATGGATTTTTCCTCCAGCTCACCGAAGCTGTTCTGCGGCACGACGGAATCCCCATCAAATACATGGGCGATCAATTCCTCTGCTTTTTTTCTGGCGTGGATCACAGGCGCCGTGCAATGCGCGCAGCACTTCTGGCCAAACAAATTTCTTCCGAACAACTCGTAATTGGCCTGAGCAGCGGCGAGATTTATCTGGGCACAATGGGCCACCCAGACTACGCTCGGCCAGATATTATGGGGGAGGTGGTCAACCTCGCTTTTTTGACCCTGGGATGGGCCGAAACCGGCGCACCCAGTGGCATAGGAATTACGGCCGCCGTAGCAGAAGGCGAAACCCCGGACCGCCTTGGCGTCACCCATCGGGTCGATTTTAAAAAAATCAAAAACGCAGTGGAAGTTTTTGAGCTTCGCTGCGATGTTCCGGAAATTCCGGAACACAATACAACCTGAATACCTTAAGTACAGCCAACTCAGGAAAAATAACCGAAAGGAAATCCTATGGCACAGAGTGTAACCCCGCAAATTCAACTTCCCGACTATTCGGATCTGTCACATAAAATAGCCGACCCATCCCAGGCAGATTTCGGCCGTAAAGAAATCACCATTGCCGAGCAAGAAATGCCTGGGCTGATGGTTACCCGAAAAAAATACGGGGCCAACCAGCCGCTCAAAGACGTCCGCATCACCGGCAGTTTACACATGACCATCCAAACCGCCGTTCTCATTGAAACGCTGAAAGACCTGGGCGCAGACGTACGCTGGGCCTCATGCAATATTTTCTCTACCCAGGACCATGCAGCAGCAGCCATTGCAGCCACGGGCACCCCGGTCTATGCATGGAAAGGTGAAAGCCTGGAAGAATACTGGGAATGCACCCTGCAAGCGCTCAATTTCCCGGATGGCAATGGACCGGAACTCATCGTAGATGACGGTGGAGATGCCACCCTGCTCATCCACCGGGGCTACCAGGCCGAAGACAATCCAGCGATCCTGGAGGAACCCACCCAAAACCGCGAACTGTCCATCATCAACGCCGTCCTGCAGCGCCAGTTCGAACGCAACCCCCGCCACTGGCATGAAGTTGCGAAAAACCTCAAAGGCGTCTCCGAAGAGACCACCACCGGCGTGCACCGACTCTACCAGATGCTCAAAAACGGCACGCTGCTCTTCCCCGCCATCAACGTCAACGACTCCGTCACCAAATCCAAATTCGACAACCTCTACGGTTGCCGCGAATCCCTGGCCGACGGCATCAAGCGCGCCACAGACGTCATGATAGCCGGAAAGGTTGTATGCGTCTGCGGGTATGGCGATGTGGGCAAAGGATGCGCCCAATCCATGCGCGGCTTCGGCGCACGTGTCCTGGTCACAGAAGTTGACCCCATTTGTGCCTTGCAGGCCGCAATGGAAGGCTTCGAAGTTACCACCATCGAAGAAGCCGTCACAGAAGCCAACATCTTTGTAACCACAACCGGCAACCTGGACGTCGTTCGCATCGAGCATATGGAAAACATGCTCGACCAGGCCATTGTGTGTAACATTGGCCACTTCGACAACGAAATCCAGATGGACAAACTGGAGACCTTTTCAGGCATCCAGAAAGAAACCATCAAACCGCAGGTGGACAAATACACCTTCCCGCACGGCCGTGCCATCTTCATTCTGGCCGAGGGCCGGCTGGTGAACCTGGGGTGCGCTACCGGACACCCCTCCTTCGTCATGTCTAACTCCTTCACCAACCAGGTTCTGGCGCAAATAGACCTGTGGACCAACCCACGTGAAATTGGCGTCTACACGCTGCCCAAACACCTGGACGAAGAAGTGGCGCGGCTTCACCTGGCAAAGCTGGGGGTCAAACTCACCACGCTCACCGCAGAACAAGCCGAATACATTGGTATTCCAGTAGAAGGCCCCTACAAACCGGACCACTACCGGTACTAAGAACCCCTAACAAAGAAAGAGGGCTTGCACAGGTTTTTGTGCAAGCCCTCTTCTTTTTTTCCCCACCTTCACGCCAACACCTTCCGAACCATCTGAATCAGTTTCGCCACTTCAAAAGGTTTTTCCAAAATTCGATTGATGCCCAATTCTCGCAAATATTCGGTCCGCGCATCGGTCAAATGGGCGCTCAGCACAATCACAGGAACCTCAATATCGTCCTGCTGCAAAATCAAAATAAATTGGTCCCCTGGTGTAGGCATCACCAGATCTGTAATGACCAGATCCACCTGCCTAAAATCCACCTGTGCCAGCGCGGGTGCCGCATCCTCAAACACGAGAACCTCGTGGCCTTCCTTCTTCATTACCCGTTCAACCACAGTACGTACCGTAGCCTCATCGTCCATGACAACGATTCTTGCCATTCAAAAGCCCTCGTATAAAAAAACGCCTCGAAACAGTGCGTAATGATCAGATCGTTGCGGCCTCTACAAATTTCCGGTACACCTCCAGCGGCCGGTCCAGGTCCCCTTCCAGCGGCACCACTGCCAACCGCATCCGCACAGTGCGCTCATCCCCCGGAACCATATCGTTCCCAAACAACGAGTAATCGAACGCGGCATAATCCGTCATTCGATCCGCTTCATCCTCCACATGGTACCGTGTGCTAATTGCATAACAATCTTCCGGCCGAGACATGAGCGCCATCGCCATCTGCTCTTCTGGGTCCGTCATCCATGCAAGCGGATGCGCATGGTACCGCACCGGGCACATCTGCACCGTGGGCGCACCCCATTCGCTCCTGTTCCAGCGACCATCTACGCAGCGTCGGGCCGAATGTGGATCCCGCGCAAACACAATCACCGTCCCCCGGAACACATCGCTCACCATAGGCACCACCCGCTCCGGCTCCCCCTGAGGTCCACCATACCGGTTTCGCTGCAAGTAAAGGTGCGGGCAGAACACCTTATCGAAATAGTTAGACAGGAACAGTTCATATCCAGAATACGTCCCCGCGCATTTCAGCGTGACCGTCAAATCAACACAATTCGGCTCCGGCACTTCGTACCGTGCCACAAGTTCCCCCAGGTGCGCTTCCGACGCCTCCCACCGAATCTCTACAGACGTTGCATCTGCATGTACCTTACGCTCCATCAACCGGGGTTGTCCCAGGCCCTGATGTACGGCAAACAAACGAAACAGGTTCAGTGCCGAATACTTCGGGTGAATCACCTGCCGTCCGGTCTGCTTGTCCGTAAGCGACCACACCCCATGATAGGCTCCATCTGGCTGAATACTCCCCGCCATCACCTCGGACTCAAAATCGTACATCCCGGTATCCGTATTCTGCTTCAACTCAACCATCGATAACCTCCTGCTTCACCTGTGTCGAAATCGCCTCAACCAACGTCTCCAGACACCCCGGCGCCAGACAAGAGGGCTCTTCCTGGTACAACCCTTTGCCGTACGCATCTTTCCGCAATAGATATGCCACCGGCATCGCACCCACCAGCGGAGATACCACCAGCGCAAAATTCGGAAACCGCTGCCGCAACTCCGTTTGCAACAAACTGTAGGGTTCTCCACCACACGTCACCCACACCGCATCGCCCATTCTGCGCACGGAAAACGGCATCGAATATGTTCCTCCTTGCGGCAACTGATCCAACCGCCCCAGCCAGCGCCGGGCACGCTCTGCCCGTGCACCCGCATCCCGAGCTACAACGGCATCCCCCGAAGCATCCGCCGTTTTCTCTGCGTCCAGCCACCGCGCCAGATCCGCCTCCACCTGCTCCCGGTCCAACCCTTTCCGCATCGGCAAATCTACCGTGTGAACACCTCCGCGAAACAACCCGGTTTCGGTTTCTCGCTCCCCTCCAAACGGCGCGTGTCTCCACGCTCCAAGCGTAGCGCCAGATACCACTGGACCAGCATACTCAAAATCCGTACCCGGGGGTCCCATGGCCATCAACGCAGAAAGCGCCGCAAACCCAAGCTGTTTCCCGTTCCGATCCGCCACCGCCAGATCGCCCACAAAACCATCTCGCGGCCCCAGGTCTCCACACGGCCCCAGCGCAAACGTGCACGGCGCACCCGTCTCCCGTTCTACCACCTCCCTCATTGCACCCACGTAATCTGAGCTTAACAACGTATTCTCCCACGCCAGCGTCGTTGGGTGGCAGGCATAGTTCACAATCGTTGCAACGATCCCGCCTTCTGAATCCGTCACCCGTCCCACCAGCACGGTATCGTCCGCAGCCGCATTCGGATTGAACCCGCAGACCATCCCCTCTCCATCCGGGCAATCCCGGTTCGCCGCCATATTGCACCGGCCCGCCCCATACGTCACCGTAACCTCCCGCATCTCCTTCCGCGCCTGCCGGACCGCAATCGCCAGATTCTCCGCCACAGATACCAGGTACGGCTCAATCCGCTCGCCACCCGGCAACGGAATCCGATCTGGCACATACCATCCGGAAGAATGCGTGTGCGAATAAGCCACGTCCACCTGCTCCGGCAACACCCCGGCCGCCTCTGCCAGTGCCAGAACCAGTGCGTTGTGTTGCGGCACCACAAGACAAACCAGGTCCAGATTCGCCCTCACCCACAGATTACCATCACCATTCAAAGGTGCAAACACCAGCACATCTGCAAATACCGGTCGGTGTACCCCGGTTGCCCGGTCGTGCCGGGCCGCGCCCCACATTCTGTGATAAATACCCACCGGCGGCGTAATATTTACACGTGCAAACCCAAAACGAACGCGCGACGTCTGGGACCGTACTTCCATTAGGCTTCCCCTTTCCACTCTCTAAAAAAACGATTCAGGAAATCCGCTCAACTAC
>JAQCGA010000332.1 GCA_027619145.1 bacterium
AGGAGGTTGAGGAGCAGGTTGAAACCCATGGGCTGGATCGGTTTCTGGATGCGTATGGAAACTGGCTCCGCACGGGGACAGAAACGGACCGGGGTCGTGTGAATCGTTTGGGCGAAGAATTGGGAAAGGCAGACCCGGCTTTCCGGTTTTCGGGAATATGAAGCATCCAGTGAAATAAGAAAAAAGGGCCGAAGCATTTGCTTCGGCCCTTTTTTCTTTACGTGAATGTGCGGGTTATGAAAGGACCGCAATTTGTCCTGGTTTGATTTTTACGGGTTTGTCCGAGCGGTCCGTTTGAACCGTGGCCTGTTTCCGGCCTGCGTTTCGAGCGAGGATTTCACCTGCGGCCGAGGCGGTAATTTCGAGGGTGCCATCTGTGGTGATGCCGAGGAGTGCTTTCTGGAGTTGCGCGTTGCCGGCTTGGAGGGAGCGCGTGTAGGAGATTGAACGGGCCGTTACGGAGGTAGAGCCTTCGAAGATCGGAATCCAGGGTAACTCGGAGCGTTTTGCGGTGAACTTGAGGTTGGCAGGTTTGGCCGCGAAGTTTGCAATTGAAAGGTGACCGTCTGCCAGCAGGCCAACCGCAGACCTGTGGGTGTCCAGGGTGACGAGTGAGAGGCCTGCGGTTTTGCTGTTGGAGCAGTCCGGCGCGAGCAACGCGGTGAGTTCGGAAATTTGCCCACCACTTTTTACTCGGAAGCTACGGTCGATGCGGCTGAGGGTGAGATCGTCTGCTACAGCCCACCAGGTTTTGTAGAAATGGCGGTTGTGGTACACGGTTTTCCCGGAGCCAGAAAAGACGATGGCCAGACGATTGTCCACGTTGATTCTGCCGGGGTGTTCATAGGTTTTGATAATGTCGCTTGCAGGATCTGTGCTCACGTAGCTTTTGAAGCGTTCGGATTCTTCTGGTGTATAGAGGGTGCGGTGGCCCCGGCTGTTTTTGAGGGCTTTGAAGTCTTCGTTGATGATGCGGAGGAACCCCTGTTCGACGTTTGTTACGGTGATGTTCTGTTGTGCGGTGAGCCGTTCGCAGGAGAGGCTGATGCCACTGGGAAGTCCGGCGAAGAGGACTTCCTGGCGGACCGAACCTTGTGCGCGGTTCATGACCAGAGCAGCGGCAAACCCATTTTGTTGTTCGTCTACGTGAATGGAGACCTGGTCCTGGCTGTCAGGTTTGTCTTTGACGTTGATGGATGCGAGGAAAGAATTGGAGGCAGGGGCTACGGTATAGATGCCGTCTTTGTTGAGCGGCAGGGCCATAATGTTGTTGCGCCAGGCGAACGAGGTTTGCCCGGTACGGTGGCGGTGAAAGACGAAGCCGGAGTGCGGGTAGACGGTTACACCGCGCATTTTTTTCTCGAATTCGGCTTCGGGTGTGGGCCGTGGGCCGTCTCCGTGGAGCCGGTGGAAAAGATAGGTCTGGGCTTTGCGGCCAATGTTGGTTTCCAGGATGGTCGCGGGGTCCTGGATGCTGTGTACAGAGGCTGCAATTTGCGGATCGTACAGGCGGCCGCCGTTGCTTTCCAGGCGGGCTTCCAGGGTTTTCAGTGCGCACCGTTCCAGGTATGCGCCGTCCGGATCTTTGAGCAATACGGCTGCTGCGGCGTGTTTGAG
Source organism: bacterium (assembly GCA_027619145.1). The sequence continues at coordinate 1,618 of JAQCGA010000332.1, forward strand.
GCTTCCCGCGTCCGGTGGGAGATAGGGCCAGTCCATACCCTGTGGGGGGTGGAGGTAGCCCAGCCGGTCTGTGGCGCGTTTGAGCTGGTCGTAGATTTTCTGGCGGTTGAAGAAGGCATGTTTGGGGAGTTCTTTCCCGTGGGCTCCGTAGACGATGCTCAGAATTCCGGTGAAGTTTATCGAGGAGGCGGTATAGCTGGGGTGGACCATGCCGTGGTTTTCGGCCATGTAGTCCGGCAGGGCGGTGAAGATTTCTCCGGTGAGCTGGCGTACGGTGTGCGTGCCGTCCAGGAGAGCGAGGTTCTTGGTGTCTTGCTGCGTTGTGGCTGTGGAGAACATCCAGCGGCGGGCGGTTTCAGCCCAGGTACTGGCTTTGTTGGATTTGCTCAAGAAGAGTTCTACAGATGCCAGACCACACGAGGTCCAGCCGTTTTCTTCCATCTGGGTATTTGTGTACACACCGCTTTTGGGGGCCATTGTACCAAAACGTTCGGCGTAGTCCAGGTGAACTTTGGCCAGCATGGTCCAGGTCTCGGCATCTACGAGATCACCCAGGAGCAGGGCAACGACACCCATGCCTGAGACGGTGGTGCCGCACTGGCTTTCGCGGAAGAAACCTTTGCCGCGTTCGCCCCATTTTGTACCACAATTTTCCACACGGCCCAGACCTTGTTGTGGGCGCACGCAGTCTTCGGGGCCGCTGTCGTGTGTGAAGCAAAGGTAACGCAGGCCTTTGAGGGCTTTTTCACGAAGTTCCTTCCGGGATGCGCCGCCTCGTTTTGCGTTGTATTCAGGAGAACTGGCTGCTGCGGCAAAGGCGAGGGCCCCGGAGAGGGTTTCGATACCGTACCAGTGGCACCCGCCCAGAAAGTGGCCAGAGTTGGGGCGGTCCGGCCAGTCGTTGAAATATTCGAGGCCAACGGGAATCCAGTTTTCCAGGACGTGCAGGTATTTGCGGCTTATGGGCGTTTCTTTGGGCCGCAATACGGCTTTCCTGTGGTTCGTGAGAAATTTGGCGCTCATTTTCTCTTGTCCTTTGCTACGGGTTGGATGATGCAGGGCCCAGCTTTCTGGTAGGGTGCTGGAGGTCTGTGGTACGGTGGTGCAGTTCTTTCACTGCCGGGTAAATTTCCCGGTAAACAGATTCAAAAATTGTGTTGTACGTTTCCACATTTTCGGACAGCGGGGAAATTGTTGTTCCCTGGTGGCGGAGGGCTGCAAGTGCGTCTGAACTGTCGCGGTACACCCCTGCGCCCAGGCCGCCCAGGATTGCGGCGCCCATCGCCGTGGCTTCTTCGACCTCGGCAATTTCGATGGTCTGGTTGAGGACGGTGGCCTTGATTTGCATCAAGAGACGGTTGCGCGTGTTGCCTCCAATGGCCAGAATGCGTTGTGGACGCTGGATTTGCTTGTGGGCTGTGAGAGCGTCCAGAGACAGCCGGAATTCGAAGGCGAGGCCTTCCAGAACGGCGCGAAAGAGCGTGCCGCGTGTGGCATCTGTGGTGAGGCCGGTGAATACGCCGCGCGAGCCAGGGTCATTGTGTGGCGGGTTTCCCAGGCGCAGATGAGGTTGGTAACAGACACCCAGGCTGCCGGGGGGAACCCTTTCGGCTTCACGGATGAGCGTATCATAGTCCACGTCGGTTCCCAGAATCCCGCGCAACCAGTCCACGGATGCTCCAGAAGCGTAGATGCCACCCAGCGTGTAATAGCGGCCCGGGGCAACGTGTGGACCAGTGGTGTAGCCCTGGGCACAGAGTTTTGGATCGATGACAGGGTGTGTTTGCGGAATGCACATAGCTTCGGCGGTTCCCAGGGAGTTCAGCAGAATATTGGGGTTTGTCGCACCCACGGCCAGTGCACCGCAGAGGTGGTCGTGTCCTCCGGTGGAAACCAGGGTGGTTTCAGGTAAGCCGGTTTCTCGGGCAACGTGGGGCAGAACTGGGCCGAGCCGGGTACCAGCGGGCACTACAGGGGCAAACAGGTCCGGGCGAATGTGTACTGTACCGAGCAAATCTTCGGACCAGGCCAGTCGGTGGATATCCAGGGCGAGCGTGCGGGAGGCCAGGGAATAATCAGAGGCTTTTTCGCCACAGAGTCGATAGGCGATATAGTCTGCAATATTGAGCCAGGAAACGGCTTTTGCAAAGGCATCCGGGCGGTTCTCTCGGAACCAGAGGATTTTGCACAGACCAAAAATAGGACGTGGGGGCACTCCTGTGAGGGCGTAGATACGGTCGCGACCGTATGCAGATTCAAGGAGCTCGGCCTGCGGTTTTGTGCGTGCATCAAACCAGGCGATGATGTCTTCTACGGGCTGTCCTTTGGTATCCAGGAGCACGCCCGATTCACCCATGCTGGCAATGGCGATTCCAGTGATTCGGTGGGGAATTGAGAGCTGGTCAACGGCAGTCCGGAGGACTCGTACGGTTGTTTCCCAGAGTTCTTCGGGGCGGTGATAGGCCCAGGTGGGCCGAGGGTAATGCGTTGGGGTAGGCGCACTGGCCCGGGCCTGGATCTGGCCGGAGCCGTCAAAGACAAGGGCTTTGATGTTCGTTGTGCCGACATCGATACCGGCAAGTAGAGGAGAAGCGGACATCGTTCATTCCTGGTGGGGCGGAGATAACCGTTGACAGAAGCCACAATGGTATATACTTATTGTGTGGAATGTCAAGCTGAATCCAGAGGAAGGCCCAAGCGCAGTGTGCGTTTTCACCTGCATCATTTATCATCCAAAGGGAGTCTGCGATGGAGAAGATCGGATTTATCGGGTTGGGAATTATGGGCAAGCCTATGGCCAAAAACTTGATGAAAGCCGGGTATGATTTGACGTTTTATGCCCGAAAGTCTGAGGTGATTGAGGAAATGGTGGCGCTTGGAGCGACGTCGGTGGGGTCTGCGAAGGCTGTGGCACAAGCAACGGATGTTATTCTTACGATCGTGACAGCCGACCCCGAAGTCCAGCAGGTCATTCTGGGAGAAGATGGAGTCCTGGAAGGAGCTTCTGAAGGAAAGTTGATTGTGGATATGAGTACGATTTCGCCGTTGACGATTCAGGCGATTGCGGAGGAGGCCAGAAAAAAAGGCGTGCGTGTGATGGATGCTCCGGTGAGTGGTGGAGATACAGGAGCCATTGCCGGGACGTTGACCCTTATTGTGGGTGGAGAGAATGAGGACGTTGAACGCTGTAGGGGTCTGTTTGAAACGATGGGGAAGAAGGAGAATATTTTTCACGTAGGAGGTGTGGGGGTGGGGCAGACGGTGAAGATTATCAACCAGCTCATTGGTGGTATCAATATGGCGGCGATTGCCGAAGGGCTTGTGTTGGGGATCAAGGCAGGAGCCGATCCGGAGAAGATGCGGCAGGTGATTGGGGTAAGTTCAGGGAATTCTACGTTGTTTCAGTTGCGCGTGGCAGATTTTCTATTGAAGGATTCGTTCGAACCCGGGTTCATGCTGGATCTGATGAAAAAAGATCTGGGCATTGGGTTGGATCTGGGCAAGGCGCTGAGTGTGCCGGTTCCCATTGGGGCTGCGGCTTACCAGATGTACGCAGCCGCCAGTGGGTTGAATGCGGGGAGTTTGGACTTTTCGGCGGTGTGTCGTACTATGGAGCACCTGGCGGGGGTGAAGATTGGAAAGGCCGGTTGAGGAGTAAGGACGGTACG
>JAQCGA010000333.1 GCA_027619145.1 bacterium
TACTTGGACGTCTTCGAAGGAGTATTTTAATACCAGCCGGTAGTGCTGGCCAATGGGCTGGCCCAGGCCCACTGCACCTCCGGTTCGATCCAGGTCGTACCGGCCCCGCGCCAGCGGGTCTTTGCTGCGGTAGAGGTCTCTGTCTGAAGAGGAAGCGGCGGCTTTGAAGTGTGCTGAAAGCCCGGAATTTGCCAGCCAGGGGTCTGTATAACTGAAGCTGAAGGATTTGAGCCGTTCTCCTTGACGGTACTCTCCTCCTACAATTTTTCCTTCCCCCCAGAGGTTCACGTGATAGGCGTCTGCGGCATACCCAAATCCGTCGAGCTCCGTGTATTCGAAACTGACCCCCACATCCCCAAATCGCTTCTCGTCCACGAATACAACCAGAACGGCTTTGCCTTGCTCCGTTCCCGGTTTGGAGGCAACATGGACTGTGCGAAAGAGTCGGGTACGGTACAGAGATTCACGGCTGGCACTGATTCTATCTGGCGTGATCCGATCGCCGGTATGAAGTGGGAGCGAGCGGAGGATGTATTCGGGCTTCGTTTTTTCGTTGCCTCGAACTTCGATCCGCTCAATGACGTACCCCGTTCCATCTGTGGCAGGTACAGGCGCGGCCCAGCAGGCTACCAGCCCGAGCACCAGAATTCGGAAAAACATACGATTCATAAACCTTGACCCCTAAAAAAAGAAAAAGCCGAGTGTTTCGGAGAGCCGGTTTTTTTAAAGAGGCAAGAATTGTACCGACCCGGGGCAGGTGCGTATGTTTTATAGATAACACATTGTAAAATAGGAGCGTTTCGACCTGATGGCTACCAGGAGGAAGGGCGGCGTTTACAACGATATGTGAAATTATATCACAGATGTGTTTTTTTTGCAACAGTTTTATGCGTGCGGGAATCCTACAAAAACAGGGAAGGCTGCTTTCGCGGCCTTCCCTATTTGGCAGGTAGAATGTTCTGGTTAGACGCCCATGGTGCTTCGCAGATGCTCTCTAGAAGTTTTCAGCAGGTCCAGCAGAGGGTGGTCGTCTGGACGGGTGCCGGATGGAAGGGCAAGTTCAACCACCACGTCTCCGGTGAATTCCACTTCGTCGAGTAATGTACCCAGGCTTCCCAAGTCTAAGTCCCCCTGGCCCAGAGAAACGGTTCGGTCTCCGCCCAGATGGTAGTCGCGCAGGTGGATCATGGAGATGCGTTCCGCGTGTTCGCGAAGGAAGGGTTCCGGGTCTACGCCGCCTACGCGCAGCCAATCGATGTCCGGACACAGGTTGAGTTCTTCAGCAGGGATATTTTCCAGGACGTAGAGAATGTCTTCGAGCGGTTCGCCGTGGGTATGATAGGCCAGTTCCAGGTCTTTTGCGCGAAACATGCTCGCCAGTTCCGTCCAGGCCTGCAGCAGGCACTCATTCTCAGTTTTGGTTCGCTTTGCATACTGCTTGCCGCTGCACGACATTCCACATTTCAGGCCTTCGCCCAGTTCGACAAGCCTATCGCTGTATTCGTCCAGAATGTCGAACGTGCGGTCGTATTCGGCAGGGTTCCAGAGCGCTTTGCCGTGCGATGCGCCAATCAGTTCGAGGTTGGTTCGGCGGAGCGTACTTTCCACCTGGGGGATTACGGCTTCATTTTCCAGGGCCGTATTGGTCAATTCTACAGCCTGGTAGCCGGCCTCGGCAATGGTTTCTAGTATTTTGCCCAGTTGTTTGACCTGGTCGAATCCGTACTGCTGAAAAATGAAGGTATGGGCACCCACACGACACTTCGGCATATCTGACGAACCTCCTTAAACCGTCTGCCACACAATTCATTCCAATGTGGAGGAATGTGGAAAAATTCCAGGAACGCTTTCTGCGCTGATCATGTCTGCGCAAGGTAGCGCCTCTTGCAGGCGCTGTCAATAAAAATCGAAGGTTGCCAGAAAAAAGGTTTGCTTCCGGGCTGCGCAACTGCTTGATTCATGTGTGAATAAACCGTGCGTTCGATATGAAGGGAATGGGATATGGATGCAAAACCTTTGACCATCGGAATTTCCGGCGGATCGGCTTCCGGCAAGACTACATTTGCCGCAGCGTTGGCCGAATTACTGAAAGACCTGCGGCCAGCCGTTGTAAGCCAGGACCGGTATTTCAGGGATTGGTCTGAGTATGAGCCGGAAGAAAGGCCGAAGGTTCGTACGTCTAACCATCCGCGGGCGGTATTATGGCCCGGCCTGGTGGCGCAGGTGGAACGACTTCTGGCCCGTACGGCGGTGCGGGAGCCTGTGCCGGGTTCGGCGGCTTCTCACAGGGCGGGTACGGAGCGTACGATTGCACCTGGAGATGTGATTCTGGTGGAGGGTCACCTGGTACTGGGGCACGCGCGTTTGAGGGATTTGCTGGAGATCAAGATCTACGTTGAAGCAGATCCGCACGAAAGGGTGCTACGCCGCATGCTCCGGGATACGAACACAGGAGGAATGGACCTGACCCAGGCTGTTGCCTGGTACCGAAGGGATGTCATTCCAAACTTTTCTGTACACACAGCACCTACGCGCCGGTTTGCAGACTTGATTGTCCCGTTTGATGGGGAGAATACCCGGGCTGCCCGCGTGATGGCTTCGGGGATCCGGGCGATGCTTCGGCGGCGTGGTGTACGCTAAGCTGAGCAGGAAATCGGGGCGATGTCTACCATGGTCCTGAGGCCGGGTTGGGCGTTCAGGACTGTGGGAATTGCGTTGGTCACAATGGCGCAGGTTCCCACGTCTCCGTTGATTCCACCGGCAATGGTGAGGTCTACCTCCGGGGTGCCAGAAATATGCACGCGGTCGTGGGGGGCGGCTTCCCCTACTGCGGCACGGAAGATAAGAGTGAGCACTTCCTGGTCTTTGATAAAGCCACGGCCAATCTGGTTGACGCCGGATGCCTGTCCGGTTGCAATGGTCCAGCCTTCTCCAGAGAGCTTGGAGTGGGCAATAATGGGTTCTACCAGATCTTCGGTGCGGTCTAGAGTCCACCCCAGGCGGGCGGCTACCATGTGCATGGATTCGGTGAGGCCCACGTGACGAATTTTTTGAGTTGCCACGCGCTGGTTGAATTCTTCGACCGAGAGGCCTGCCCCAATTTTTTGCCGGAAGGGCAGCCGACGAAGCGTGGCATCCTGGATACGTTCAATTCGAAGTTTTTGAACGTTGCGGCAAACCGCTGTAGCGGCAGTGGGTAGGAAGTCCATGAGATAACCTGGATTGATGCCGGTGCCCAGAACAGATACGTTGTGTTGCCGGGCCAGGTCGTCAATTTTTTGTGAGAGGTCCGGGTGTGTCTGCCATGGGTAGGACAACTCCTCGCAGGTGGAGACCACGTGGAGATTGTGGCGAATGGCCTGTTCGAGGAGCGGAACCAGTTTCTCGAGTTCCGATACGGTGGTGATGACCGCAACATCCGGCTTCCCGGTAAGCGCACCGTCCAGGGAGGTGGCAATGGGAACGCCCATTGGGGAAGGCAGGCCACAGAGTGTCCCCAGGTCCTTGCCCGTTTTGTTTGGGTCAATGTCAACTGCGCCTGTAATTTTCAGGTTGCTGCGTTCTTGCAAATAGGGCGTGAGCATTTGTCCCAGCGGTCCAAGTCCAATCTGGACCAGGCGAATCGGTGGTTTCATTGGGAAAACTCCTTGCAAGGTATTGGGTGAATACGCGTCTTTTATTACAGGTGGAAATATAGGTGTTCTGCGTGTTGTGTGCACATAAAAAATAGCGTACAATGGACGATCTGAGATGCAGGGGTGCAATTGATCGGTCGGACTGATGTTAAAAAAGCGCCCATCCGGATGAGTTTCTGGATGGTCGCTTTCTTTTTTGATGGTGTACAGGTTGTGAGGGCAGAGAGGAAGGAGTCTGCATTTTGGAGCTCCTCTTTCGCTGCTTCCATCAGGATGAAGAGCCCACGTTCGCCCAGCGAGAACCTGTCGATGACGCTCTGGTCAAGTTCTGGAACTGCTTCGTCTCCGCCAGATCCGTATTCCAGCTTGCGGCATATGAAGTCGGCCAGATGGACCAGACAGGTCAGGCGCGCAAACCTGTGGTTTTCTCTGGAGACCGCGCAACAAATGCCGTGCCCACAGAGTGCTTCCAGAACCCCTCCAGGTCCAGGCCTGCACCGCCGGCATAATCGCCCAGTTTCTGGAAAACCTGAGCGGTCATAACCAGGTTGGCAATTTCTTCAAGCCCAATGAGTGTTACGGCCAATTTCAAGGAGTCTACTTTTTTCTGGAATCCGTACCCGGCAGAGTTGACCAGTTTGAACACAGTGGCAGCAGGCTGGGGTCCAGCTTGATTTTTTCGGCAATGTCATCGCTGGAGGTCTCTTCTCAGGTGGGCAATTTCTGGTATGTGCAGGAACGTTGAAAAAATTCGGTTGTCATTTCAAAGAGAGCAGGTTGCCTGCGCAGGGGAGGTACGTTTACAGACTGGGCTCGGGTGTTTTCGTTGACCAGTACGTTCTCAAACCTGTGGATTTTGTCGTTTCTGTCGAATAATTCTTCCACCTGGGTACGGGCATTGTATCCGATGCGTTCCATTTCCTGGGGAGTCTCCAGCAGGCCGCAGAGCACGGTGGTCAGATCTTCAGAACCCCTTGGAGGAATCAGCAGACCCGTATGGCCATGTTGAATCAATTCTGGTATGCCACCAACGTCCGAGGCCACAACGGGTTTCCCCATTGCCATTGCCTCGAGTACGGCATTGGGAAGCCCCTCTGAAAGAGATGCATGGACCAGGATGTCGGTGGTGTACATCAACCGGGGGATATCTTCAACGAAGCCGGCGAAGCAGAAGTTGTCGCGCACGCCAGCGTCATCTGCTGCCTGGAGCAAAGCCTGTTTCTCTGATCCTTCACCCACGATCAGGAAGGTGGTTTCTGGATGGCTGGCCAGGACATTTTTTGCAGACTCGATGAGCATCGGGAGGTTTTTGATTCGGTCCAGTCTACCTACCGATGCGATGACGCGGTGATCTTCGGGAATGCCCAGGGAGCGGCGAAGCTGTTTCCGGTCTGCCGAACTGAACCGTGCAGGATCGAATTTCTGGAGGTCTACGCCATTATAAAGGACGTGGACGCTGTCTGGAGAGAGCGTGGGGAATTCATTGAGGAGGCGTGTTCGAATTTCTTCTGAGACAACAAAGATCCCGCCTACCGTATCGAGTTCTAGACCCATACGTTCGGGTGAAAGCGCACCTGGCCCCGGAGATACACCCAAGCGGAGGAGGATGCTGCCTCGGCCGACTTCTC
>JAQCGA010000334.1 GCA_027619145.1 bacterium
GAAAGCGTACGCCGCCCCATGGCGCAAAGGGAAGCAGGCTCGTCCAAGCCCCGCCGTCGCCGTCGCCGTGATGAGGATGATGATGAGACGGAAGAAACCGAGATTAAAATCGTCAAGGTGAATGAGTTTACCACCGTAGGTGAACTGGCAAACTTGATGGAAGTTCCTGCAACAGAAGTTATTAAGCAGTGCCTTCTCATGGGCATGATGGTGACCATCAATCAGCGGTTGGATATGGACGCGATCATGCTGGTTGCCGACGAATTCGGCGCAGAAGTACAGGAACTCGAAGAATATGCCGAAGAGGTTCTCGAATCCCCGGAAGAAGATTCGCCCGAAGATTTGAAGCCCCGCCCGCCTGTGGTGACCATTATGGGCCACGTGGACCATGGCAAAACGTCCTTGCTGGACTATATTCGGAACACAAATGTTGTTGCTGGTGAGGCCGGTGGGATCACGCAGCATATTGGCGCATACCATGTGGAGCTCGAAAATGGCCGGATGATTACGTTCTTGGATACGCCTGGCCACGAAGCGTTCACGGCTATGCGTGCCCGTGGTGCCCAGGTAACGGACGTGGTGGTTCTGGTGGTTGCCGCTGACGATAGTGTAATGCCACAGACCATTGAAGCCATAGACCATGCCCGTGCAGCTGAAGTGCCGCTGGTGATCGCTCTGAATAAGATCGACTTGCCCACAGCAAACGTGGCCCGCATCAAGCGCCAGTTGATGGAGCGCAGTGTGCTCCTCGAAGACTTTGGTGGCGAGGTGCAATCTTGCGAAATTTCAGCGACAACCGGGCAAAACGTCAGCAGCCTCCTGGAGCTTCTGGCTCTGGAGACCGACCTGCTCGAACTGAAAGCCAACCCGGATAAGAGAGCCAAAGGTACAATCATTGAAGCTCGCCTGGACCGAGGTCGGGGCAATGTCGCCACGGTTTTGGTACAGGAAGGTATCCTCCATGTGGGGGATCCTTTCGTAACGGGGCTTTATAGTGGCCGAGTACGTGCCCTGCTGGATGAGCGTGGCAATAATGTGGAAGAGGCCGGACCTTCTGTGCCTGTGCAAGTGCTCGGATTGGACGGTTTGCCGCAGGCTGGTGACACATTTTATGCGCTCGAAAGCGAACGGCAGGCCCGTGAGATTAGCCAGAAACGGCAGCAACTGCGCCGAGAGCAGGACTTCCACCGGGGGCGTCGCGTTAGCCTGGTGGATATTCACGATCAGATTAAGGCGGGCCAGGTCCAGGAGTTGCGTTTGGTGCTGAAAGGCGATGTGGACGGCTCCGTAGAAGCGTTGCACGATTCATTGATGCAGATTGTGTCTGATGAGGTACGGCTCAATGTGATACGTCGGGGCGTTGGTGCCATTTCAGAATCTGACGTCTTGCTGGCGGCCGCTTCAGATGCAATTATCATTGGGTTCAATATCCGTCCAGACGCAAGGGCGCGCGAAGTTGCAATGCAGGAACAGGTAGATGTTCGACTCTATCGGGTGATTTATGAGGCGGTTGAAGATGTGAAAGCCGCCCTTTCTGGCCTGCTTGCACCTGCCGTAGATGAAAAAATTACAGGTTCAGCCGCAGTGCGGGAAGTCTTCCAGGTTCCGCGTGCAGGTATGGTGGCTGGCAGTATGGTTTCCACCGGATCCATTAACCGGAATGCCCATGTTCGCCTGTTGCGGGACAATGTGGTGGTCTACGAAGGCCGCATTGCATCTCTGCGTCGTTTCAAGGACGATGTTCGGGATGTTCAATCCGGATTTGAGTGCGGAATTGGCTTGGAAAACTTCAATGACGTGAAGGTTGGGGACGTAATGGAAACCTTCGAGCTGGTTGAAACCGCGCGGACGTTGTAAACAGCAATGACGATCGGATTTTGCCGCGTGGTGCTTTTTTTGCCGGACAGCGGTTCCCTCAAGGCCAAACGAAGTGTCCTGGAGGGGCTCCGGCAACGGGTTCGTAACCGCTTCAACGTTTCTGTTGCTGAAATTGCTGACAATGATCTGTGGCAAAAAGCCGTTTTGGGAATTGCAGTTGTCAGCAACGAAACCCGTCACGCGAATCAGGTGTTGAACAAGGTGGTGGAGCTTATTCAGAAAGACCACCGTGTGCAACTCATAGACTACTCGCTGGAGATGATTTAACATGTGGCGGCCAGAAAGTGTGGGGCGGCAGATTCAGGGTGAACTGAGCGAATTGATCCAGAACCGGTTGAAAGACCCTCGTATTGGATACTTTACGCTGACTGGGGTCCGGATGACAAAAGACCTCAAGGTGGCGCGGGTATACGTAAGCGTTATGGGTGGCGAGGCCGATCAGGACAGCACCCTGGAAGGGTTGGGTCACGCTGCGGCTTTTTTACGCCGCGAACTGGGCAAGCGACTCCAATTGCGCAACGTACCCGAGCTTGTATTTTCTCCGGATAACTCCATTGAACGTGGAGCGCGGATTAATAAGCTCTTGGATGAACTGGATTCATAAGCGCATGCCGTTCAATGGATTCTTGCCAGTAGATAAGCCTTCGGGGTGTACGTCTCACGATGTGGTGGCACGTGTACGCCAGAAGTTGAAGATTCGGAAGGTGGGGCATACCGGCACACTGGATCCAATGGCTACCGGGGTGCTGGTGCTTTGTTTGGGAGCTGCAACACGCCTGAGTGGGTTCCTTACAGATCTGGACAAGACATATCAGGCTCGGATTCATCTGGGGGTTTGCACCGATACCCTGGATGCGGACGGAACGGTTGTATCGCGCTCCGAACATGTTCCAACTGAAAAAGAGATTGTAACCAGGGCCCTGGGTTCATTTGAGGGACAGATTCAACAAATTCCTCCTATGTATTCTGCTCGAAAAATAAGAGGGCAGCGTCTTTACAAGCTCGCTCGAAGTGGCGAAGAAGTGCCCCGAGAAGCTCGGCCGGTATCTATCTATCGTATTGCGGTAGATAGCTTTGTGCCGCCCCTTCTGGACCTGACTTTAGATTGCGGAAAAGGCACCTATATTCGTGTACTGGCCGATGACCTGGGCAAGAAACTGGGGTGTGGGGCTCACCTGGAAGGGTTGCGCCGCACGCGGGCAAGCGGCGTAGGGGTGGATCGTTGTATTTCCCTGGAATTTCTGGAGGAAATGACCTCTGCGGCTGCTGCGGAACCCTATTTGGTAGGGCATGATCTTGTGCTGGCACATCTGAGCAAACATGAGCTTTCTGGCCCTGATAAGCAGAAATTCCAGAACGGGAATGCGGTTCATGGAGTTGAGGGTTGCGAGGATTTGCCGGGCGGCCTCCTTCGAGTTGTTTGCACAGAGGGTGCGCTTCTGGGAATTGGGCAATGGGACGCCAACCAGAAGGTTTTACAGCCGGTGCGTGTTTTTACCCAGCCGGTAATTTAGCGTTTTAGGATATGATGCGGACACTCACCCTGAAACACCCTCTCGAATTGGCCAATCCCGTCCTTACTGTGGGAACCTTCGATGGTGTCCATCGGGGGCATTTGTCCGTGCTTGAGGCGGTTCGCGCTCTGGCAAAAGAACGAGGGGGACCGGCCGTAGCCGTTACGTTTGACCCGCACCCGCGCAGCGTAATTGACCCTTCCAGCGCTCCCGGTGTTTTGACATCGCTTGCGGAGAAAGAATGGCGCCTTCGGTCTTCGGGGTTGGATGTACTGGGTGTTGTTCCTTTTGCGCAAGATGTGAGAAACCTCAGCCCGGAAGCGTTTACCGAATTGTATCTGGTCCGTTATTTGAATGCCCAGGCAATTGTGGTTGGCTACGACCATGGATTTGGAAAAGGGCGTAGCGGGGATCTGGGAACCATGCAGGAATTGGGCAAGCAATTTGGATTCGAGGTATTCTCGGTGCCGCCGGTTTTGATTGGCGAAGAACCTATTTCAAGTACCCGGGTTCGCACCCATGTTCTCCAGGGCGAGATGGAAGCAGCCCAACAGCTTCTGGGAGCGGGTTATGTAGTGGCTGGCCAGGTGATTCGAGGGGACGGTCGAGGCGCAAAACTTGGGTTTCCTACTGCGAACCTGGCCCTGAGTGATCCACAGAAACTTTTGCCACCCAACGGGGTATTTGCCGCCCGTGTCTACACCCCAGAAGCCCGAGATGCCGTTCTTAATTTAGGCGTGCGTCCCACCTTTGATGGACAAGACCGCAGCTTTGAAGTCCACATTTTGAATTTTGATGGAAATCTGTACGGGAGCACCGTTTACGTAGAAATGATACAGCGTATCCGGCCGGAGCGAAAATTCGAAAGTCCGGAAGCGCTTGTCCAACAAGTTCGGGCTGACTGCCAATTGGCCCGTGACGTTTTGTCCCAAAAGGATCAGACTCTTTTATGGAGGTAGGAACTTGGCACTGAGCAGCGAAAAAAAGAGCGAACTCGTCCAGGCGCACGGTACAAATGGCCAGGACACCGGTTCTGTAGAAGTACAAATTGCATTGCTGACAGAGCGAATTCAGATGCTGACGGCACATTCTCAGCTACACAAAAAAGACCATCATTCCAGGCGCGGGTTGTTGAAACTGGTTGGGCAGCGCCGCCGGTTCTTGCGTTACCTCCAGCGCACGAATTTGACGGGATACCGCGAACTGATTGGAGAGCTGGGCATTCGAGGCTAAGCGGTGTTCTGGTTGCTGGATGATCGTGTTTGCGTAACTTGGGTACACTCCCCTCTGGCTTGTGCTGTAGTGGCTGTGGCGCCCGGTTTTGAACTGGACTTTTAGGAGGATTCACTGGATGATTGAGAAAGTAGAACTGGAGTTAGAGGGGCGTACATTATCTATGGAAACCGGTCGTGTGGCCAAACAGGCTCACGGCTCGGTCTGGTTACAGTATGGAGAAACCGTCGTGCTCGTGGCTGCCGTAGCAGATAAAAAAGGCAGCCCGATGGATTTTTTCCCATTGACAGTAGATTACCGCGAGAAATTTTACGCAGGTGGGCGTATCCCGGGCAACTTCTTCAAGCGCGAAGGTGCACCTTCCACAACAGAAAAATTAAATGCCCGACTGATTGACCACCAGATTCGGCCGCTGTTTTTAAACCGGGGCGTCGAAACTCAGGTGTTGGTCACGGTGCTTTCTTATGACCAGGAGAATGATGCGGCCGTTCTGGCAATGACGGGTGCTTCTGCTGCGGTATGCATTTCGGACATTCCATTTGACGGACCCATTGGAGCTGTGCGCGTGGGGCGCGTAGATGGTACATGTCTTGTGAACCCCACGCAAGAACAGTTGGAAGACAG
>JAQCGA010000335.1 GCA_027619145.1 bacterium
CGATTTATCACGATCCAGAACATCCGTCTCATATTCTGTTGCCGATTGTTCCTCGCTGAGTTTCCTGGTGAGGTAAGGGGTATACGCGGGCGGTAAACGAGAAAGGTGTATGGTATGAAGGTGCTGGTTACCGGGGCGAATAGCCGGTTGGGAGGGGCGATTGCCGATGTGCTGGCTCCAGCGCATCGTTTGCGGCTCTGGGGTGTGGGCGCGACGGACGGGGCAAAGGTTGAATGGATTGATGGGGATGTGCGTGATCCGGATGTGGCGTGGCGGGCTGTGCGTGGGGTGGATGCGATTGTCCACACGGGAGAACCTCCGGAAGCGTTGCCCGAAGATTTGCTTACCCGGGAGCAGGTGTTGCTGGATTTGGCGACCCGGGGTACACACGTTTTGTTCAAGGCGGGGATTGAGGCGGGGGTGAAGCGGTTTGTGTACGGGAGTACGCTGGGGGTGTTTTCCGCTTATCCGGATGATGTGTACATCAGTGAGTTGTGGAAGCCTCGACCGACGCCGGAGATGTTTTCGTTGACGCGGTATCTGGGGGAGTTGGCGGCTCGAGAGTTTGCACGTGACCATCTGGTGGCGGTTACGGCGTTGCGGCTGGGCACGCTGGTGCTGGAGGAGGAGGTGGCCGGACAGAGCCCGGATTTGATGTGGCTGGATCTGCGTGATGCGGCCCGGGCGTTTGCGCTGGCGCTAAATCGGGAGGCGAGTTCCGAGGTGTATTTCCGGCGTAGGTGGGCGGTGCACCACATTTGTGCGCAGATTCCCAACGGTAAATATCTGGTGGGTTCGAACGGGTGGAACGCGCTTGAGGGATTTCAGTCCGAGCACAACTTTGAGGCGCAGTGGGGAGGTGCTGTATGAAGAAGGTCTTGTTTCTTGGGGCGTCGGGGATGATTGGGCCATACCTGTTGCCGGGGCTGGAATCTGATTACGAGATGCGTTTGGCCGATGTGAAGCCGCCTCCGGATGGGCGCGAGATTCTGACGGTAGATGTGACCGATTATGCCCAGGTGCGGGATGCGGCGCAGGGGATGGATATGATTATGAACTTTACGGTGAACCGCGATAATCCGGTGCAGAGCTTTCATGTGAATACCCTGGGTGCGCTGCATGTGATGAAGGCGGCGGCTGAGTTGGGGATTCATAAAGTGATACATTCGGGGCCGCAACTGGTTCGTTCGATGTACGATCATGAGTTTGATATTGCGGATGTGCCTCGGGTATCCGGTGTGGGATATTACGGGGTGACCAAGATGTTGAGTTATGAGATTTGTCGAACGTATGCGCGTACATATGAAATTCAGACGGTTTGTTTTGTGTTCAACGGGCTGGGTGCCCGGCCGGGGGAGCGGGAGTACGGAAAGGATTTTCCGCCGTTCACGATTGTGTGGGAAGATTTACAGCACGCCTGTCGGCTGGCGCTGGAGGTTGCAACGGTGCCGGAGTATTATCAGGAATTCAATCTGTTGAGTTTTGAAGGGCACGGAAAATACAATGTGGATAAGGCGCGGCGTATGCTGGGGTTTGAGCCGACGGAGCACTGGGAGGCGTTTTTTAAGCGGAGGGTATGAGCGCTTATTTTGAGGAAGGAAAAGGCGATGGAAAGTTCCGGAAGTCGCGGGTCCTGGATGCGAATGGGGAACAGCGGGTGAGGGAGATTGGGGTTTAGGTTCATTGTCAGTGGCGTCGGGTCCGCATGGTCGTTTCACAGATCCCGGCGTTCACTGCCGTGAGCGGTTATGTGGTGCTCCTGGATAGATGAATGGTCGCTTCGGCATTCGTCCTCCTTGCCGCTGCAGCCACCTCTTTCGTCACAATTGTTTTTCCGATCGGGGCCAGGGCCATACCGGCAATTTTCAGATGCTGAATGCCGAATGGGATGCCCAGGATTGTGATGAAACAAGCCAATGCGGAGATGACATGGCCGATCGTGAGCCAGACCCCGGCAAGAACGAACCAGATGATATTGCCGAGTATGCCCAGGCCTCCGGTGCCAATATCGTCCTTTTGCGTGAGTTCTTTGCGGCTGATCGCCTCTCGCCCGAATGGCAAGAATGTGAACTGACCAATGACGAAACACGACTTACCCCAGGGAATGCCGACTATTGTGACGTAGGCGAGCAAACCGACCAGCCACCAGGCCAGCCCCATGAAGACTCCACCAAGAACGAACCAGAGTAAGTTCCCTATTGCTTGCATCGCCTATCTCCTTTTTGCACCGTATAATATGCACGTAAGCTGCGAGTGCCTGGCGCGGGTCTTGCGCCCCAGGAAGTTACGTCTGGAAGGGCCGTGACAGGCGATCCGTCAGCTTGAGGTGGGTGTTAGAATGATGGTCACGACCGGCCTGGCTTGAAATATCCACTTGCTTGCGTGTAGCTTTCAGGCTACATTTTATTTATGAATGAAGCGGTGCCCAGATCGCTCGAGGAGTATGTCACTGTTGAGGGGAGGTCTCCCGTTAGCGAGTGGCTCAACGGATTGAGAGACCGTAAGGCCCGGGCTCGAGTTCGCATTCGGTTGGATCGCGTGAGCCTTGGTAACTTCGGTGATTGCCGCTCTCTTGGCGGTGCACTCCACGAACTACGGATTGATTATGGCCCGGGCTACCGTGTCTACTTCGGTGAGATCGGGGACCGGATTGTCCTGCTGCTTACCGGCGGAGCGAAGAGAACCCAACTGAGCGATATCGACCAGGCCCGAGACTATTGGGCCGACTACAGGAGCCGACAGCCATGAGCAAGCCATCCAGGCCCTACAAGCCAGAACTTCTAAAGGCTCTTCAGGATCCTCGAGAGGCCGCTGAGTATCTGAACGCTGCCCTGGAGGAAGACTCGAACGAGCTCTTTCTGCTGGCGCTACGAAACGTCGCAGAAGCTCACGGGATGAAGAAGCTTGCAGGGGATACCCAGCTCAACCGTGAGTCGATGTACCGGATGCTTTCAGAGCAGGGGAATCCACAATTTGCCAGCCTGACTACTATTCTGCGGGAGCTTGGCCTGAAGCTCTCCGTGGAAGTAAAGAACCCCGTTCCTGCTTAGGCTTCGTGGAATCTTCCTCAGCGCACCTCCCTCCCAATCCAGAGCGATGCCTGTCCTCCCGGAGTCTGTACTTTCTTTGAAACCGGTTATGAGGGAGGGTTGATTTCGGCGGTATAGGATCAAATGGAACTGGTATTGCCTGCCAATGTTTGTTTTTGGGCGTAGGAGCCGTGGGTTTAAATCCTACATTCTCGACATGTGTAAGGGGTTGCATCATTTCGATGCAACTCCTTTTCTGTGTTACGCTGACTGATCTGTGGTTCTCTCCTTACAACTTCCCCTGTTCCTTCCACCGTTGCATCAATTCTTCTCGATACGCTTTCTGTTTTTCTGCATCCTGTTTAGCTCGTTTGGCATAATACACAAATCCAAGCGCTCGTCGGTGTCGGGTTCCCGGGTTGGGGTCGGCTCTGTGGATGACCATGCTGTGGTGGGCGATGAGGTCTCCAGGGGATACGGGTATGGCACGTTCTATGTTGCGGTCGTTGTCTCCATAGTCTGTGATGCCCTGGGAGAAGCCCAGGACGTTGGACAGGCGGTGTGGACGCATTCCGTTCTGGTGGGAACCGGGGACGTAAAACAAGCACCCGTTCTGTGTGTTCACTTCATCCAGGGCCAACCAGAGGGTAATGGCTTCGTTGGGTTCGAGCATGAAGTAGAACCCGTCCTGATGTGGGGGCGTGAGTTTGCCTACGAGTGGGGGTTTGTTGAAGAGTTCGATGTTTCTGGGAACGATGTCGTCTTTGAGTAACATGCTGGCGAGGCCTGCGAAAGCATCGCTTAACAGGAGACCGTGAAAGTAGGCATCGTGCTGGTGCATTCCTTCCAGGCGCATCAGGGTTTCTGAATTGCCTTTTTCTTCGTAGAAGGCGGCGTTTTCGGGCAGGTCTGGGAGGGTGTTCTGGATATAGTCCCGGACCTTTGAACTGAGTTCACCGGCTTCTTGTGGGGTGAGAAATCCGGGGAGTACTACAAATCCGTCTCGGTCGAAGGATTTTTTGAGGGGTTCAGACTGGGGCTCCCAATTCATAGCTGGGGTTCTCCGAATCAGTCGGTTTTGATGCGGTAGGACGTGCGGTTGATGTTTTCATGATCGGATGATCTGGAGACGGTGAGGGCATGGTCGGTGAGTGGCAGGTAGTAGTGGGTTTCGGAGTTTGCCTTGATGAATCCCTCTGCGTAGGCGCAGTTCCCGGCCATTCCGAAGGCACCGTCGCTGGTTTCGATTCGTTTTCTGGCGTAGGTGCCGCCATAGCCCTGGCTGACGAGATGGTCCAGTGCGGCCAATTTTTTGTCGATCACGTCGGTGATGTCGATGAAGACGTCGTTGTAATATCCTCCACTGGCGTCCCATACATTGCGGGGGATTTTGGCTGCGCCAATACCAAAGTAGAAGACCTGGGCGACTCGATGTGGGGGTGCTTGATCTCCTGGATCTACGCTTGCGGCCAGGCTGATGGCTCTGGATACAATTTGGCCAGCAATGGCGTGGGGATTGGTGAGGGCATCGCCTTCTTTGGGGAAGTGCGTGAGTACGATGTCTGGTTGGAGTTGTCGAAATAAGCGGGCAAGTCTTCGGACAGATTCTTCGGTGACCATAAGTACGGCGTCGTCAACTCCAAAGAAGTGCAGGTCTTCTACGCCGAGTGCGCGACAGGCCGCCCGGACTTCTTCGGCTTTTACATCGGACCGTTCGGCCATCAGGGCCTGGAGTTCGTCGGCATCCGGTACTTTGTCTTTGTGAAACATCTGGTCGCTGATCACGGCATCGTGTACGCGTGCGCCGTGGGTCAGGACAATACAGCTTACTTTATCACCACGGGATGCGTGGTGGGCCATTGCACCGCCGGACTGGTCGAAGACATCGGCAGGGTGTGCACCCACGGAGACGATTCGGAGGGGTTCGGCCATTTTAGTGTTCTCCTGAATGAAGAAGGTGTAACGATACAGGGAATTTGATCTGAAGTGATTCGATGAATATACCGAGTATACGGTGTTCTTTTCTTTGTGTCCACTCTTTCTGCGGGGCTTCCGTATCGAACGCATGGGTCTTAAAAAGCGCGGGGATCAGGCGGATAAGAGATTGATTCTGTGCCTGGAGGGGTCAGGATTTTGTTGCATAACTGTCTGTTTCGAGGTATTGATTACTTTCACTGTGTGGATTCACTTCTGAATGGAAGCGCTTATGAATCTGTG
>JAQCGA010000336.1 GCA_027619145.1 bacterium
GGTAGCCAGGTGGTTGATGGGCATTTGCGAGACGGTGCCGTCTGCTTTTTCGGCCAGGAGATGAGAGTAGCGTTTCTTCCACATGCCGGGAAATTCGACGGTAGGGCCGGGGATGTCGTTGTACCAGGGGTCGCAGTATTCCAGACGAATGGTTTCGTCGCTGTCCAGTGCTTCCGGGCTGTGGATATCCAGGTGGGCTTTGAAGTCGTACACATAGGATGAGATTGCTTCGTCGTAGGTAAGGGTGAGCGTGCGGCGCGAGGTGGCCACGCCCCCGGGATCGCGGGTGACAACCGTGAGGGTGAGTCTCCCGGTTTCCTGGCCTTCTATCTGGAGGTCCACCAGTTCTGTGGTAGCCAGCACCCGGTGCTGGAAGACCCAGAACATCTGTACCCCGCAGATGAGCGGCCGGCCGCCAGGGGCCAATTTGAGGTCTCGTAGATTGATGGGCCGGGGGTTGCCGTTGAAATATCGCAGGTTATGTTCTGGTTGTTCAATGGTCTGGTGTTCGAGGCGAGCAATAGGCTCATCGCCATCGTATATCCAGGTTTCTCCGGCGCACACACCTCCGTGCGTGCGGAATGTAAAGTTGCTCCGGTGAGCCATGGGTCTGTTCCCCTGTTTTCAAGTGGTCTATTTGTGCAGGCTATGCTTGACGGGCTACATGATAGGTGGGGAATTCTGCGGTGTCAACGGCTATCCGAACGGCTGTAGCGTACAAAATAAGAGCGTTTATTGCAGGGCACAAATCATTTGGTTCGAGGCAAATGGAATTGTATCTTGCGCGTGTTCGCACCGAAGGTATTGGGCGGGGCCTTGAGGCCTGTAACCATCTGTGATTCGGATGTCCGAAGGAGACCGATATGGAACGGTTCGATTTGAGGTTTCGGCAGGTGCATCTGGACTTTCATACGAGTGAAAAGATTGCGGGGATCGGATCCCGGTTCAATCCAGAGACGTTTGCGGCTACGCTGGAAGAAGCGCGGGTCAATTCGATTACGTGTTTTGGGCGGTGCCACCACGGGTGGATGTATTTTGACTCTCAGGCGTTTCCAGAGAGGCGGCATCCGCATCTGGAGCGAAACCTGCTGAAGGAGCAGATTGATGCTTGCCACGCGCGGGATATTCGGGTGCCCATTTATACGACGGTTCAGTGGGATCAGTTCACCGCAGAGCGCCATCCGGAGTGGTTGGTCATTGATGAGACGGGCCGGCAAATAGGAACCCCGCCGTACGAGGCTGGGTTTTATCGGCGTTTGTGTGTGAATACGCCGTACTTCGATTTTCTGAAAGCGCATATTCAGGAAATGCTGGAGACGTTGCCGGTGGATGGCCTGTTTCTGGATATTGTGCATCCAATGGAATGTTCTTGCCGGTTTTGCCGGGTGGGGATGGAAGAGAAAGGAATGGAGCCTTCGGATGCGACAGATCGGAAGGCGTACGGGGTGGAGGTGATCAACCGGTTTAAGCGAGAATTGAGTGCGTTCGTACGAGAGCTGAATCCGTCCTGTTCCATTTTTTATAATTCGGGGCACGTGGGGCCATCGTTGCGGCCTGTGGCGGATACGTACACGCATTTTGAACTGGAGTCTCTGCCCAGTGGTGGATGGGGATATATGCATTTCCCCGTTTCGGTGCGGTACGCGCGCACACTGGGGCACGCGTGTCTGGGAATGACGGGTAAGTTCCATACCTCGTGGGGCGATTTTCACTCATTCAAAAACCCGGAGGCGTTGCAGTTCGAGTGCTTCCAGATGCTGGCACAGGGGGCACAGTGTAGTGTGGGGGACCAGTTGCACCCGGAGGGGGAAATTTGTGGTGCGACCTACGGGTTGATTGGGTCGGTGTACAAGGAGGTGGAGAAGAAAGAGGCCTGGTGCAAAGACGCGGTACCTGTGGTGGATATTGGAGTGCTTACACCCGAAGAATTTACCGGAGAACGGGTTCCTCTGGCGGCTGCAGGGGCGGTGCGGATGTTACAGGAAGGTGCGCACCAGTTTGACCTCGTGGATACGATGGCAGATTTATCGAAGTACCGGTTGATCATTTTGCCGGATCAGATTCAGGTGTCTGTTGTATTTGCGAAGAAGCTGGAGGCTTATCTGGGCGGTAGAGGTGCATTAATCGCAAGTCATCGATCCGGGCTAACCGAGGCAGGGAATGGATTTTCACTGGAAGCGTTTGGGGTGAAGCTAAAAGGAGAGGCTCCATTTAGTCCAGATTTTCTGATGCCGGAAGATGATTTGGGGCGGGGGCTGGCGCGCACAGAACACGTGATGTATATGAGGGGGCTGGAGGTGGAGGCGCTGCCGGGGAGTGAGGTGCTGGTAGATGCAGTCGCGCCTTATTTCAACCGGACGTACCAGCATTTTTGTTCGCACCGGCATACGCCGTCTGCAGGTCAGGTAGGATATCCTGGCGTGGTACAGAATGGACGGGCGATTTATTTTGCACATCCGATTTTTAGCCAGTATGGGCAGAATGCACCCCGGTGGTGCAAGCAACTGATGCTGAACGCGATTGAGGGGCTTCTGCCCGATCCGCTGGTGCAACTGGAGGGGCCTTCTACGCTGCTGGCAACGCTGAACAGCCAGGCCGCGAAAGATCGGTTTGTGATTCATCTGTTGCATTATGTCCCGGAACGAAGAGGGTTGGATTTTGATGTGATTGAGGATGTGATTCCTGTATACGATGTGGGAATATCGGTGCGGACCTCCAGGCGGGTGTCGAGTGTAATCTGTGTGCCGACTGGGGATGCACTCGAATTTGAAGAGAATAGTGGGCGGGTACTATTTCGATTGCCAAAACTGGACGGGCACCAGATGGTGGAGATTCAGTTTGGGTGAGGCAGGTGTCACACAAAGGGGAAAAAGTGGTGCTGCCGGGAGAGGATGCAGAGGAGACCTCTGGGGTCGTCTGGGATTGTGGAGGGTTGGAATACATGAAAATGAAATTTGAGTTTATAACGGAGGATTGAATGGCCGATTGGAAAGACGATGGAGAGTTATTTGCGCTGATGAAGCGGGAGTTGTTTACAGCCGTGGTGGGAGATGTGATGGATCAGATGGGGTTGATCCGTCAGTTTTTGCCGCCAGAATTACAGCCGTTGCGCGATGATCTGGTGGTTGCGGGGCGGGCCATGCCGGTTCTGGAGGCAGACTGTACGGGCCAGACGGTGAGCCATTTGAAAGAGAAGAAGCCTTTTGGCGTGATGTTGGAGGCGCTGGATGATTTGAAGGCGAACGAGGTTTATATTTGTACGGGGTCTTCTCCTACGTATGCGTTGTGGGGAGAATTGATGAGTATCCGGGCGATGAAGCTGGGGGCGGCGGGGGCTGTGTTGGGAGGGTATAGCCGGGATACAAGTGGAATTCTGGCTTTGAATTTCCCCACGTTTTCCACCGGGCGTTATGCACAGGACCAGGGGATTCGGGGCAGAGTGATCGATTTTCGGTGTGCGATTGAATTTCCGAACGGGGTGCGTGTGACACCCGGAGATCTTGTTTTTGGGGATCTGGATGGCGTGGTTGTGGTGCCTCAGGATGCGGTAGAAGAGGTGATTGCCGCAGCGCTGACAAAGGCGCGCGGAGAGAACAAGGTTCGAGAGGCGATTGAAGGTGGAATGGGTGCGAAAGCAGCGTTTGATACATTTGGGATTATGTGAAGAAGAGGACAGGAGGGTGCAATGAAGGCAATTGATGTGCACGCGCATTTTGGGGTGTACGACCGGGGTGGAGATGGGCAGGTGGATCGCTGGATGTCTGGGGATATTGATCTGGTGCGGAAACGGGCTTCAGCGGTTGATGTGTGCCTGACGGTGGTGTCCCCCATTCGGGCGCTGATGCCATACGGAGGAGATGTAACCCGTGGAAACGAAGATGCCGTGGTGGCGGCCGAGGCGCATGCAGATGTGCGGTTCTGGGCCGTGCTGGACCCCCGGGTGCGAGAGACCTACCAGCAGGTGGAGGCGTTGCTGAAGCATCCAAGATGTAAAGGAATTAAGATTCATCCGAGGGAACATAAGTACGAGATTCGGGACTTTGGAGATGCGGTATTTGAGTTTGCCGCAGATAAGAAGGCGCTGATGTTGACGCACAGTGGCCATCCAGGCAGCGATCCGGAGAATTTTATTCCATTTGCCAATCGGTACCCGGATTCTTCATTGATTCTGGCGCATTTGGGGAATGACCACGAGGGAGATTTTTCACGACAGGTGCATGCGCTGAAGTTTGCATTGAATCCCAATGTGTATATCGATACGTCTTCGATGAAATCCATGATCAGTGGCATGGTGGAGTGGACCGTAGAAACGGTGGGTGCAGATCGAATTTTGTTTGGTACAGATACGCCGCTGTATTTTACAGCCAGTCAGAAGGCGAGGATCGAGTTCGCCGAAATTTCGGAAGATGCCAAGCGAGCGATCTTATTCGAGAACGCTGCGCGATTGCTGGGGGAGGAAGGTCTTTGAACGTTGTGCCAACAGAATTTATTCGGGTAAAACCGGAGGTGATGCGGCCGTTTATTACGAAGTTGTTTGAGGCTGTGGATATGTCTGCAGATCGGGCTGGGTTGATGGCGGATTTGCTGGTTGCAACAGATTTGCGAGGTGTGTTTAGCCATGGTACACGCCAGGCCCCCACGTACCTGGGCCTGATAAAACGCCGGGAGGTGAATCCGAATCCGGAGGTCGACATAGCGGCTGAAACACCCGCGATCGCGGTGCTGAATGGAGATGGAGGTATGGGACATTTCGCATCCTGGCAGGCGGTCCACAGGCTGGTTGAAAAAGCGAAGGCCGTGGGATTGGGCGCGGTGGCTACGCGCAATCATCATCATTTTGGTGGGGCTGGGAAATACTCGCGGGTGATTGCAAAAGCGGGGCTGGTAGGTTTTGTGGTATCCTCGCACGTGAGGCGGTTTGCTCCGGAACAGGGCATTATGGCTGCCGGTGGGGCTTCGCCGATGAGTTTTGCGATTCCAGCGGCATCAGGTCCCCCGCTTGTGCTGGATATGGCCACCAGTTTCCACCCGAGGCGAAGGGAGAATTTCGCTGAGGTGTTTGAGCAGATGCCCGATGCGTTTTTCAAAAGCCTGGGACTGGGAGCGGTTTGCCATTCGTTGGGCGGCTTGCTGGCGGGGATTCAGACGGTGGAGGAGGACGGTCATGTGTGGCCCGCTGTCAACCAGGGTTCTTTTATGATTGCGGTGCATTTTGCGCCTTTTGCTTCGCCGGAAAGG
>JAQCGA010000337.1 GCA_027619145.1 bacterium
CCTTCTCCTTTTCTTTTACTTCTATCCCACCCTCACCATCGCCCAACCCATCCCCTGCGGCACCCCCTATCTCCCATCCCATTCATCCCTCTCCAAACCCACCATCGCCCCCCAGGCCACCGGTCCCTTCAAAGTAGGAGACCCACTCACCGTACCCGCCTACAGCTTCAGCGATGGACTCCACTACCAGACCACCACAACCTGCCGTGTTGTGGGCGAATCCTGTTACATCTTTGTCGAAGACGACATCTGGGGAACCTCACGCGTCACCCAGGCCGCCTTAAACGCCCTCGTTACCGCCTTCGACCACAGCACACCCAGATATACAGACCGGGGAATCTTCAGCGTGGACACTCAGGTCTTTGGCCCTCCTCCAAATGTGGACAACGACCCCCGCATCCTCATCGTTGTCCTCGACATTCTGGACAGCGTTATCAGCGGCACCTTCATTGGTTATTATGATGTCGCAAACCAGGTCTCTCCCGTCTCCCGCGAAATCGTTTACCTGGACAGCAACCCCCTCAACCTCAACAGCGCCCTCGCCCGCGCCACCCTCGCCCACGAATTCCAACACATGTTACATTGGAAAGCAGATCCCAACGAAGACAAATGGGTAGATGAAGGCTGCTCCGAATACGCCGAACTCGCCTGCGGATACCGAGACACCACAACAGCTACAGGCTCGTCTTTTCTCCAGGTACCCAACGTCCTCAAAAGCCCGGACCCTACATTCCCAATCCCGGCCACCCTCAGCATCACCAACCCCGTTGGCTGGGGGGGAGACGCGGCCGTCTTTCTCTTCGACCAGGTTTTTTTTATGATCACCTATTTCGCAGAACAGTACGGGGACACCGCCGTTGCACGCCTGGTTTCTCAAACCGAAAATAGCATTGCAGGCTTCAACCGCACCTTCGAAGCCCTGGGCTTGCCCGAACGCTTCGAGCACTTCTTCGGCCAGTGGTCCGCCGCCCTCTTTCTGGACAACGCAAACAAACTGGGATACCGCAGCCTGAACGTCGGCCCCGTTCGCCGAGATACCCTCTCCGTTCCTCTACAAAACGCAGGTGGCCAATTACAAAAATGGGGCCTCGACTATTACGTCATAGACGCCATCCCTCCATTCAGCATCAACGTCACCCCCCCGTCCGATGCCAACCTGCTCGTCACCCTCATCTCAGAAACAAACGACGCCTCTGCTGCTTTCCCCGTCGTTCTGCCTGCCGGCTCCACCCGCCGCATCGGTGCGTACAGTCCCGGCCGCATCACCCTGGCCATCACACGCACCTCAGGCAACAACAACACCTACGCCTTCTCCATAACCGCATTAAACGGCACTTCCGTAGCCGCCTCAGACTTCGATATCAGCGGCCGTGTTGAACTGGCAGACTTCATCGCCTTTGCCGCACACTACGAAAAATCCGCCGGACAACCCGGCTTCGATCCCACCTTCGACCTGAATGGGGATAACGAAGTCTCTTTCTCAGACTTCATCCTCTTCGCCCGCAACTTCGGCGCAACCCCATAAAAAAAACGCCCGTATCTTTAAAAGACACAGACGACAATTTCATAGCCCTTCATTGGGGACGGGCTGCAGTGCGAAAAATTTCGTAGACCTTCGTACTTTACTCTCCCAACCCCAGATCCAGCATCTTTGGCCCTTCAGAAATATAATCCTTGGTCTTCACTTCTTCTACAGACCGCAACCGTTTCGTCACCTCCGCAATCCGCTTGGCGTCCTGCTCGATCTGTCTCAACCTCGCCCGCACCTTCTCGTCCATGCTTGCTTCCGAAAGCAACAGCATCTGCGCCGTTGCCAGAATCGTAGTCAGCGGATTGTTCACCTCGTGGTTCACCGTAATCGCCGTTTCCCGAACTGCCTCCAACCGTTGTGCAACAATCTCCGCCTGACGCAGCTCTTCCTGTAACCGCACCTTCTCCGTTACATCTTCCGAAACCTGAATGGCCCCAATCATCCGTCCGTGCTGATCCTTCAGCGGGGTAATTTCTACCGCAAGCACCAGGTCGCCTTCTGGCGTCGTATACACCCGGTGCGGATCTTCATAACTCTTCCCCTCCTCCAGCACCCGCTTTGTGATCTTGTCCCAGGCCAAATCCTGATCCTGTGGAGACAGCTCCGAAATGGGCATCCCAATGGCCTCTACCCAGTTCAGCCAGGTACCTACCCGGTGTAAGAACCCCTCCTGCGCCCGATTCATATTCGTAACACGCATCTCCTTGTTCAGCACCACAACACCCAGTTGAATATTGTTCAAAATATCTTCCAGATAGCGCCGCGCAAGCTCCTGTGTTTCGTCAAAACGAATCTGTTGCGTCACATCGTTAAACAGCAACACGTAGGCCCGATTTTCATCCAGCATCCCCACCGCCACCTCATAACTCCGCCCTCCCCGCTCCCAGCGAAATTGCGCCTCGCTTCCAGGCCGTCGCACCCGCTCCAGGGCAGGCTGAACCAGCTCGAGAAACGCCTGCTCTGCACCCAGTGCCTCACTCAATTCCCGCACCCCTTCCTCCCTGCGCCCCGGATACACACGTACGCCAAAAACAGAAAACCCCTTCCGGCTGCCGGCGAGGGGTTTCAAATCCTCATCCACCATCAACAATGCGCACGGCGCATGAATCAACGAATCCAGGTTCAGTTCCAAATTCACCCTCACGTCAGGTATAACACTACCGTACTACATCCCTCATCTCATCTACCATCGTATCCATAATCTCCTGCAAATCATCTTTCTTCAACTTCAACGTCTGCATGGCCTCTTCAGACAGCACCGGGATACGTGCATCTCCGCCCGAACCAAATCCCTCGGCCCGCACCAGAATATCTGCAAGATGCAGCACCGCCGTCCGGTCTGCATGCTGGCGCGACGGATGAAAACTATGATGATACATAATGGGCTCTACGAGTTGGCTGGGAAGTTGCCATTTTTCTAGCAGCCAACCACCAATATTCGCGTGCGTAACCTCCATGACTTCTTCTTCAGCTTTATAAAAAAGCATCTTCTCATTCTGCACGCGCTGCACCACCTCGTCGAACACATCCTTCATATGCTCTTCCATCACCACCTTGCCCAAATCGTGCAGCAACCCCGTCACGCTCACTTCTTCCGGATCGTCCAGATCCACGTACCGCGCAATAATACCGCAGGTACGCGCACACGCCAGCGAATGCTGCCAGAGCCCCTCCATAGATTGCGCCATCATATCCAGCACAGAGGTAGACAGCACCAGCGTTTTCACAACATTAAACCCCAGCAGCACCATCGCATGCGGAATGGTCGAAATGGGCTGCGAAAATCCGTAAAATCCGGAATTCACCAGCTTCAGTACTTTGGCCGAAAGCACCTGGTCTTTGGCAATCTCCTTGCCCACCTCACTTGCTGTGGTATCCGGGTTATCCAGCATTTGAGTAATGCGCGTCACACTACCTGGCAAGGTAGGCAACGATGTAATCTTTTCCACCAGTCGCCGCATCTCAGCTCGTTCCATACCCCGCCTACCTCGACTCACGATTCAAAAGATGCTCCTTAGCGATCTTCTTCATTTCCATCATCAAAGAATTCTCTTCCAGCCCTTCAAATCGAACTTCCAATTCTGCCATCAAATCTTCAAAAGTTTTGGGCGGCGGTGCATTCGGATCGTTCCCTTCCACCAGAAGCTCTCGCACCCCCATCTTGCGCATCCGTTCAATTAATGCAGGAGACAGTTTCGCCCCCTTGGGCAAAATCACCATGCCTCGCCCATTTTTAACCGGCTCAACAACTTCATCTCCCGGTTTTGCCTCTTCCAGCAAAATCGACCGCATCTTTTGCCTTTCCCTTCGCGTCTTTGCGCCTTTGCGTGAGCCGCTTTTCTATTCCGCCAGCGAAGCCTTCTCCCAGTACACACCGAAGTGATTCTTCAGCCAGCTCACCGGCGCACGCAGCAACACGTTGAAACCACCCCACGTCCACCGCCTTACCTCCCGCTGTCCGGAAGCAGCCTCCAGCGCGTCTCTGCGGTCTTCGTCCGGAAGGCCCACATCCTGCGCCATTTCCAGCAAGTCCCGCTCGTACGAAAACGAAATCATTTCCCGGGCATGCTGTGCCACTTTCTCGGGCTCCACCACCGTCGTCTTCGGACACACCGTGTGCCGCTCTGTAAACAGGAAAGAGGCAACCCAGGCAGAAGGCACTTCACCACGTGCAGAAGAAGCTGTTTCTTCCACCTGCTCGCGGCTCAATACACCGTACGTCCTACATACCAGCGGACGCGCCGGATGAATGGAGCAGCCTCCTTCTCCTGTCAGAAATGGACACCGCCGGGGTCGCTCTTCCGCCACACCCAGCAGGGCTTCCTGCCGCTGTGGGTCAAAGTTCGCCCGCACATAATCCACAATGTTCAGGTACTCCACCATGTAAATGGGGTACATGGTGGCAAAATCAGATGCCATCTCTTCATCGGTCAGTTCACAACACTGCCCCGGCCGGTCACATCCACACGAAACACCAGGCACTCCTTCGTACAGAGCCTGAAGCCGTTCCTGGATCGGCTCCGGCAAACAGCGCTCATTCTCAGAAGGGGCAATTTGTAGCAAATTCATCGCTTCCGCCCAGAGGACTTTGGTGCCTCAATATTGTAAAACGTATCGCGCCCCGGATACACAGCCGAATCGCCCAATTCTTCTTCAATACGCAACAACTGGTTGTATTTGGCAACCCGGTCAGACCGCGAAGCCGAACCCGTTTTGATCTGTCCGGCATTGGTCCCCACCGCAATATCTGCAATGGTGGTGTCTTCAGTTTCACCCGATCGGTGCGAAATGACCGCCGTATACCCTGCACGCTTGGCCGTCTCAATCGCATCCAGCGTCTCTGTCAGCGTGCCAATCTGGTTTACCTTCACCAGAATCGAATTCCCCACTTTAGTTTCTATGCCGCGCTTGAGCCGCACTGTGTTGGTCACAAACAAATCATCGCCCACAAGCTGCACCCGATCACCCAGCCGCGCGGTCAACTCCGCCCAACCTTTCCAATCATCTTCAGCCAGGCCGTCCTCAATAGAAACAATCGGGTACCGCTTCGTCCAGTCCTCCCAAAAATCCACCATCTGTCCAGAACTGCGCTTGGACCCATCAGACTTCTTAAATACGTATTGATTGCCGGAATAAAATTCACTCGACGCCGGGTCCAGAGCCAATAAAATATCGTTCCCCAGTTTGTACC